>CAZSGT010000539.1:0-1917 GCA_964606215.1 uncultured Lachnospiraceae bacterium | reverse complement strand
ACAGCACCTACCTTCTCCACAAATATTTCATGCAGGGACGGCTCCCGCAAGTCAAAACGTATTACCGGAAGTTTATTGTTCAGGATTTCCTGCAAAAATGCATTTGCCTGCTCCTCTCCGGTAACCTTCATCCGGATTTCCTCCGGTGTCTCCTCCAAAACCTGGATTCCCATTTTATCTATAATCGGGGTAATATCTCCCTCACACTTCACGTTCAGGTTCACCCTGCCATAACTCTTCTTAATCTCGTTAAGATTTCCCTGCAGCACCACTTCGCCCCGGTTCATAATGGCAATATCCTCACAGAACTCTTCAATGGTGGGCATCTGGTGGCTGGACATAATCAAATACTTGCCCTTTGCAATCTCTTCTTTAATAATATTCTTGAACAAATCTGTATTCACCGGGTCAAGACCGCTCATGGGCTCATCCAGAATCAATAATTCCGGGTCAGACAAAAGCGCTACCATCAACTGAATTTTTTGCTGGTTACCCTTGGATAACTGGTCTGCATTTTTTGCTTTCGCCTTCTGTCCTTTTTTCTTTGCCTTGGGATACAGATATTCCTCTACATTCAATTTCTCCGCCCAGTATGCAATGCGTTTCTTTGCAGCTTCTCTGGGGATTCCCTTTAACTTGGCAAAATAGAAGAGCTGGTCCATCAAAGTGTATTTTGGATACAGACCTCTCTCCTCCGCAAGGTAACCGATGTTGGTTTTCCGAAAATCCAGAGGTTCTCCGTTCCAGAGCACTTCCCCTTCATCCTTGGCAAGCATGTCCAACATCATACGGATAGATGTTGTCTTGCCAGCACCGTTTGTTCCCAGAAGGGCATACACCCCCGGTCCCTCCATGGCAAAACTAAGACCGTTTACAACCACCTTCCCGTCATAACTTTTACGCAGATTTTTGACTTCTAATGACATTCCTTTTCCTCCTTCAGCTTTTCCTTTATCATGGTTAATAAAATCTCTTTTTTATTTTTTTCCGGCTCATCCAGAACACAATTTAAAAGATATTGCAGCATCTCTCCCACTGCTTTTCCGGGAGTTACTCCCATTGCCAGAATATCCGTTCCGTTTACCGCCAATTCACCCACAGTCAGCGCCTGCTGCTCTTCCTGAATCTGTCTGTATAATACTCTTACCTGTTCAAGACGCTGTAATTTTTCCTGGTGCATGGCAGGATTTTGCGCCAGGATATCCGCATGGCAGACCATAAAATAATATTCCATAATGTCTGCGCCGATTTTTGACGCCGCCCGGCGCACCGCTGGTTTCTCCGGCTCAATCCGCAAATCATGCCAGAATATCAGCCGGCAAATAATATCCCGCCGGTAATTATCAAAGGTCAGACGTTTTAAAATCTCCTTTGCCATATCCCGGCTGACCTTGGGGTGTCCGTGAAAATGTCCGCATCCGTCCTCCCCCACTGTTTTGCAGACGGGCTTTCCGATATCATGCAGGAGCATGGTGAAAGCCAGAATCGAACGCTCCTGTTTTGTAATATTTCTTTCCGATCCACAGACAATTTCGTACATATTTTTTATAGATTGTATGGTATGCTCTCCTACCGTGTATATATGATGGGGATTTTGCTGCTCCACTGTCATCATGGCGTCGAACTCCGGCAAAAACACAGAGGTCATCCCGGTCTCACAGGCAAGACGGATTCTGTCTGGATGGGGTGACGTCAGCAGCTTATCCATCTCCACCCGGATGCGCTCCGCACTGATATGCGCCAGGTTCTGGTAACGCTCCCGGATAGCCTCAAGGGTCTGCTCCGCAATTTCAAATCCCAGCTGTCCCGCAAAACGCACGGCGCGAAGCATACGGAGGGCATCCTCGTCAAAACGCATTCCCGCATCGCCCACGCAGCGTATGACGCCCTTTTCCAAATCTTCCATGCCGCCAAATG
>CAZSGT010000538.1:0-1930 GCA_964606215.1 uncultured Lachnospiraceae bacterium | reverse complement strand
GGTGACTACGGTAAAGAAAACAATATCAAGGCTGATTTTCTTGGCTTACATAAAGAGATTAACGGAGTAGCAAACACAGAGGTTGACCTTACCGATAAGTGGGTAGCCACAGTTAGCACTCAAAAGGGTTGTCCTATGAAGTGTAAGTTTTGTGATTGCCCCCGATTTGGCTTCCACGGAAATGCTACTGTTGCAGATTTAATCTACGAAGTACAGACAATCCTTCGGGGCGAGACAGTAGACTATACGGACAGATTCAATGTTCACTTTGCGAGAATGGGAGAACCAACATTCAACTTCAATGTGCTTGAATTTACAAGCAAGATGTTGAGACCTCTCGTAAGTTCTTATATCAAAGCAAAGACCATTCATCCGGTAATTTCTACTATGCTGCCGAAGTCAAACAAGCGACTTGAAGAATTCATCTTGAAGTGGTGCGACATCAAGAATGAGGAATACAACGGTGAAGCAGGATTGCAGTTCAGCATCAACAGTACAGATGATGCACAGAGAAATGACCAGTTCAATGGTATGAGTTTGAGCCTTGACGAGATTTCCGCACTTGCGGCAAAGTTGCCTATGCCAAAGGGCAGAAAGTACACTTTGAATTTTGCCGTTACTGCCCATACAATCCTCAATGCAAAACGCCTTTCCGAACTGTTTGACAAGAATAAATTTATCGTTAAGATTACGCCTATTCACGAGACCAATTCTGCTGTGACCAATGGTTTTGATGTAACTACATCTTATACTGACTACGATGTGTACAGAGAGTTTGAGCAGCCGTTGGTCGCTGAAGGCTGGGATGTCATTGTCTTTGTTCCGAGTAAAGAAGAAGATAGTGACAGAATCACTTGCGGTAATGCACTGATTTCCGAAACCAAATGAGAACATTTTATCACAGAACAACCGATTTGTTCTCTAAAGAAAAAACCATAAAAGGAAAGATAAATATGTTTGTTAAGCCCCCCCTGCCGAATCTGATATGCGGTGAGTGTATCGAAGAACTCAAACGCATTGATGATGAGAGCATAGATTTGATTGTGACAGACCCGCCTTATAGAGTGACTTCGAGAGGAAGTGCCGGAAACAGCGGAGGTATGTTGCAAAAAGACATAAATAAGAAAGGTCAAGTGTTTGCACATAACAATATTGATTGTTCAGAATACGCACCTGAATTTTATAGAGTGCTGAAAGATGGAAGCCATTGCTATGTGATGACTAACCATATCAACCTCATACATATTCTGAATACTTTTACCGACTTGCGAACAGATGAAGAAAAGGAGAAAGGCGTTAAGCCTTATGGTTTCCACTTCATTAAGTCCCTTGTATGGGACAATATTATATGTCTCAATTTGAATACATTCTTTTCTTCCGCAAAGGCAAAGGTGTGAAAATCAACAACTGTGGTACGAGTGATATACTTTCTGTTCCTAATGTCAAGATGAAAGGTGAGGACGGTAAGAACCTGCACGATACAGAAAAGCCGATTGGACTTATGGAAATCCTAATTGGCAATTCCTCAAAAGAGAACAGTGTTGTGTTAGACCCCTTTATGGGTATTGGCAGTGCTGGCATTGCCTGTCAGAATCTCGGTAGACAATTCATTGGTATCGAGATTGATAACCATTATTACGAAATCGCAAAGCAGCGAATTTCTTAATATAGATTTGAGGAAGAAATATGTTTTTTAAGTCAAAGAAAAAGACCACTGATTACAGTTGGCGCAGTGGTCATACAAAGAAAGGAAACGTGGGAATGAATATTTCTATTGATATTGATAAGGTAACTGTTGCCGATGGCAAGGTTATCATTGATATTGACCCTAACCAGAAAGGCTTGTTTGATGCTATTCTTATGGCAAAGAATAGCGTAAAACTCTCCGACCTCAAACCCAAGGACGAGTTCAAAATCGGAGATGAATTGT
>CAZSGT010000537.1:0-1940 GCA_964606215.1 uncultured Lachnospiraceae bacterium | reverse complement strand
TGGACGGGGGAGCTGCTTCCATGGAAGTGGTGGTGAGCAAGTCTTACATACAAAAACAGCTAAAGTCAATGGGGTTGATTTTTGGTGCGGTATTTGTGGTGTGCCTGATGATTACATATGAATTGATACACTTCGCAGATATGCTTGCACCGCAGGTGGGCAGCACAGGCAGGGAAAAAAAGGGTAAACCACCGGAATCTATGGGGGTACAGATAAAACTTCTGTCCTTTCTCTGCTATGGGGCAATCTACACCAGCATGTCCTATACTGCCGTGATTATGCGGGGATGGGGCGCCTGTGTGTTTGGGTTTTCCCAGGCAGTCAGTGCGTCCCTGCCCCTTACGGTGGAACTGCTGTGCATGATGCTTTCTCAGATAGCTGCCGGCAAGGTGTTTCGGACTACAAAAGGAAAACACCTTCTGGTGCTTGTCTTTTCCTCTTTGATTCTTGGCAACCTTGCCTGTATGTTTACAGCATCCCCCTATGAACTTGTGTTTTTGCGTGCATTTTGCGGGATGGGTTTTGGTTTTTTAAAGTATTGGCTCAATGCCATTGTATCCGGCGCATCCGAGGATTCCGGAGACATGGACAAAAACTACGCCCGGCTCAATGCCGGCCTGCTGGCAGGTATTACCGTGGGTGCATCTTTAGGGTCCATTCTGGCACAGGCAATGGGCTATCGCTTTAACTATTTTTTTACGAGTGTTCTGTTCGGGTTTACCGCTGTGTTTTCCATGTTTGTTCTGCCCTTTTCCATCCTTGACAGAGGGAAGTGCGCAGCAAAGGAAAATCCAGAGACGCAGAATATAGGAATATTAACCATACTTAAAGACCGAATTACACGAAACGCCATATTTCTCGGTGCAATTCCATTAAATGTTGGATTGATGTATGTGGTGGCGTTTTTACCGGTCTATATGGATACGGTGGGTCAGCCTGCCATTGCCGTCAGTTACGCATATCTGATCAATGGTCTGACGGGTGCCTATCTGGGAGTTGGAATCCTGAAGCAGTTAAGAAAGGTTTCTTGCGGCATCCGTGCAGGCATAGCGTTGATGGTGGGAGCGGCGGGGATTCTGGTTTTGATGACAGGCAGCGATATATGGATACTTCTTTTGTCGGCGGGCATCATGGGTTTGTTTGACGGCTACGGGACGCCGGCGGTTACCGGTTTTTTTACAGGTCTGCCCCAGGTGCGAAAGGCAGATGGGGCAAGTATGCTGACGGTGATTAACTGTATAGGAAGCACCGTGCAGGTATTTTGTCCCATGTTATACAATATGATGATTTCGCCTGATGGAAGTGTAAAGTATCTGTCCTTGTTTGGCGGCTGCTATCTGGGGATTGCTATTTTGTTTTTATTTAATTATGGAAGAAGAAAATTGGACATGGAAAGCCTTTAAAATATTGGCGGTATTTAACGTCGGGATTAAGATGAGAAATTGGGGGATAAAAAAATGAAATCAATAAAAACACAACTCTTAATGACGATTTTATGTGTTGTATTCGGATGCAGCATCGTCATATTTTTAATAACCTTTTCGCAGTTTATGTATCAGAAGCAAACGATTCAAAGCCAGGGGGACAGGGAGGCGGAAAAATTATCGGAGGAGACTGGCAGGGAGCTGGAGAAACTCAATGTGCAGGTGGCAAGGGATTTTGCCAGCGCCTGCTCCAGATATTTTGATATCCGCTTTGCCTCTGTGCGCAAACATGTGGAGGGAATACAGAAACATATGGAGGAGTTGTACAGGGAAGGAAATGGGGAAGGAGACATGGATGAACAGGTTGGGCTGGTAAAGGGCGTGTCACCAGATGCAGTAATGGAGGAATTCCGGGCGGTGTCTTCCATTCGTGAATTTATAAAATATCTGCCGGATTATGATGTGGAGAATATCGGCCGGTTGGATTTGTATGTCATGACCGAGAGCGGTATGTGC
>CAZSGT010000536.1:0-1945 GCA_964606215.1 uncultured Lachnospiraceae bacterium | reverse complement strand
CGGACAAATCCCTAAAAGATGCATGGTATGCAGACGGAGACATGCACACCATGTATGTGGGAGAGATTATGCAGGTATTGGCAAGATAATGTCCAAGCTAATCCTGGGAACGATTTATGTGGGTATTTAAGAATGTTTTTGCAGTGGCAGAGAGTTTATCTGTGTTGCCAGCGTAGCTTTCGTCACTGAGGTTTTTCGTGACGGCATCTGGGTATCCATTTTCCTGTAAGTCCGTAACCGGGCTTACGGGGGTTTTTGTTTTTCCATCAGATTGGTCTGTGTGGGAGCTTTCCCATACACCCTGGGGGATGGTTGGAACCGGTTTCTTTTTTTCTGTCTTTTTCATTGAAACACTCCTTTCATGAAAAGTATGTGCAGAAATGTGGTGTTTCATACACGGGGCAGTAAAAGAATACATCTGGTATTATGTCTGGCATATGTCTGTTGTGGACTTATGGAAAACAGGAAAATGGCATCTGGCAGGCAAATAATTTTTTTTGAGGTGACTATGAGAAATAAAAAAAGAAAGTACAAAGGTATAGGAATCGTCACTCTTCTGTTTGTGCTTGGTTTGACATGGCTCTGTATGACAAATGAGGACTGTCAGGTTAAAGCGCGGGAGAATGAGTTTGAATTTATTGTGGGATTTGATGCGGAGTTTCCGCCCTACGGATATCTGGATGATAGTGGTGAATATGTAGGCTTTGATTTGGATCTGGCACAGGAAGTGTGCCTGCGCAATGGCTGGAAATTAGTGAAACGCCCAATTTCCTGGGATTCAAAGGATTCGGAGCTTGCCTCCGGCTCCATAAGCTGTATCTGGAATGGATTTACCATGAACGGCAGAGAAGCGGCATATACATGGACAACTCCCTATGTGGATAATTCCCAGGTGGTGATTGTGCGGAGTGACAGCGGGATTAAACATCTGTCAGATTTGGCGGAAAAGATTGTGGTGGTACAAAGTGATTCTTCTGCCCTCAGCGCACTGACCGGGGAAGACGCCAGCAAAGAGAATAAAGCTCTGGCACAGTCCATGAAGGAATTACAGCAGGTATCGGACTACAACTCTGCATTTATGAATCTGGAAAGCGGTATGGTAGACGCCATTGCCATGGATATTGGTGTGGCAGGTTATCAGCTGTCCACCAGAGGGGACACCTTTGTCATGCTGGAAGAAAAATTGTCCACGGAAGAGTACGGTGTGGGCTTTAAAAAGGGAGATACGGAGTTAAGAGATAAAGTGCAAAAGACCCTTTTGGTCATGCTGGAGGATGGAACCTTTGAGGAAGTTGCAAAAAAAAGGGGACTGGAAGACAGCGTGGCGCTCAGCAAAGAGGATACTGTATATGTAGACGGCGATGCTGTTCCCGAAGTTACCGATACGGAAAGAGAAGAAATGAAAGAAAGGGCGGAAAGTGTAAAGACGGAAGATACGGATAACGCCAAAGAGGACACGGGCAGCAAGAATAAGGTGCTTGATATTATGGGACAGCTTTCCAAGGGAATTTTATCTTCCCTTGCCATCTTTTTCCTGACTCTTTTATTTGCCATGCCGCTGGGGCTTTTACTTATGGCTATGCGCATGTCCAGGTCCGTTATTTTACAGTGGATTGCCAGAATATACATATCGATTATGCGTGGAACGCCGCTGATGTTACAGCTTTTGGTGGTATTCTTTGCCCCCTATTATTTGTTTAATATATCACTGCCCTATTCTTACCGTTTCATTGCGGTGATTATTGGATTTTCGCTGAATTACGCGGCATATTTTGCAGAGATATACCGCGGCGGTATCCAGAGTATACCACAGGGGCAGCGGGAAGCGGCAAAGGTCATGGGTTCCTGATATGCTTGAAATAGGGAATAACGCAGAAATCATGAATTGCGCACCCATCACAGACATCAGGATATGGCCGGGAGTTAAAATCGACGGAGCTTCACG
>CAZSGT010000535.1:0-1950 GCA_964606215.1 uncultured Lachnospiraceae bacterium | reverse complement strand
GATTTATGATGGCAGATATTACAGTGTGACAGTGAGCAGTACCACAAAGAAAGCGGTGAAAGAAGCCATGTATGGAAAGGATTTGTCTCAGGGAGCGCTGTATTTTATGGCAAGGCAGTATGCAGATGCATCCAATGTCAGTTGGTTTGATTCTTCCCTGACCTGGCTGTTTATTCATGGAGGTCACGAATTTTACAAATAACGGAAATACTAATGTCCATATGCAGGCAGTTATTTTCCATGGCAAGGCAGGATTTTTCTAAATAGCAGATTGCATTGAAAAGATGAATATAGTATAATGCAGTTAATTGCGTCAACGATTTAATATTTTAGCAAAGAGAAAGAGGTTATACTATGGAACTAATGTACACAAGCACAAGAAGCAATTCTACACAGGTTACGGCATCCCAGGCGATTTTGAAGGGGCTGGCCCAGGACGGAGGTTTGTTCGTGCCTACGGCGATTCCGGCACTGGATACCGATTTTGCGGAGATTGGGAAGATGTCTTACCAGGAGACTGCTTATACGGTTATGAAACAGTTTTTGACGGACTTTACAGAGGAAGAACTGAGGAATTGTATTACCAAAGCATATGATGATAAATTTGATACGGCGGAGATTGCGCCGTTGGTGGAAAAGGACGGTGTGTATTATCTGGAGCTGTTCCACGGGGCAACCATTGCATTTAAGGATATGGCATTGTCCATTTTGCCCCATCTGCTCACCACGTCGGCAAAGAAAAATAATGTAAAGAATGAAATCGTGATTTTGACCGCAACTTCCGGAGATACGGGAAAGGCAGCCATGGCAGGTTTTGCAGATGTAGAGGGAACCAGCATTATTGTCTTTTATCCCAAGGACGGCGTCAGCCGTATCCAGGAGCGCCAGATGCTTACACAGAAGGGCGCCAATACAAAAGTTGTTGGCATTGTGGGAAATTTTGATGATGCACAGAGCGGCGTGAAAGCCATGTTCGGAAACGAAGAGCTTGCCGCAAGAATGGATGCGGCGGGGTATCAGTTTTCTTCTGCGAATTCCATCAATATCGGGCGTCTGGTGCCACAGGTGGTTTATTATGTGTATTCCTATGTGAAGCTTCTTGCCACAGGTGCCATCAAGGACGGGGAGGCAGTGAACTTTGTAGTTCCAACTGGTAATTTTGGAAACATTCTTGCTGCGTTCTATGCAAAGAATATGGGTGTGCCAGTGGGGAAACTGATTTGTGCATCCAATGATAATAAGGTGCTGTTTGATTTCTTCCAGACTGGTGTATACGATAAGAACCGGGAGTTTATCCTGACCTGCTCACCGTCTATGGATATTTTGATTTCCAGCAATTTGGAGCGGCTGATTTATAAGGCTGCGGGAGAGGATGCAGACGCCTGCGCTGCGTTTATGGAGGCGCTGGCAAACAAGGGAACCTATACGGTTACCCAGGAGATGCGGAATGCTATGGAGGATTTTGTTGCAGGCTGGGCAAGCGAGGAGGAGACTGCCGCAGAGATTCGGCGTATGTACGAAAAGACCGGATACGTTATGGATACCCATACGGCGGTGGCATCCAGTGTGTACCAGAAATATATGAAAGAAACAGGGGATACGGCAAAGACGGTGATTGCTTCCACCGCCAGTCCTTATAAATTCCTGGTCAGCGTCATGGGAGCCATCGATGATAAATATAAGAGTGTGGATGACTTTGATTTGATTGATTCTCTCAGTGAACTTTCTTCTACCACGATTCCCCGTGCGGTGGAGGAGATTCGCAGTGCTCCGATTCTGCACGATATTGTGTGTGATAAAAGCGAGATGCAAAAGACCGTGGAGGAGATTCTGGGATTGTAGGAGACCGCCGCCACGGCAATGTGAATCGAATGCAGAAGACAGCCGGGACAGTAATGTTCCGGCTGCTTTTTGCTCTATAGGAAAGTAGTCGTTTCACGACTATTCCTA
>CAZSGT010000534.1:0-1960 GCA_964606215.1 uncultured Lachnospiraceae bacterium | reverse complement strand
CCCACAGCAAAGGGAAATTGCAATGCATTCAAATCCAATTATCCAGTCATCGGCTGAAAAGGAATCATCAAATTCAACACATTCCTCAATAAAATCTTCCTTTCCCTGCGATCCAATGCAAACAGTTATGCCATAGAGTTCTCCGTCGCATTGGGGACAATTATACTTTATAAAAGGCAGGGTCCGGTCAACAAGCTCTTCCTCATGACAGACAAAACCATTCCATCCATGCTTTCCGGCATCATGCAATAATATCTCTTTACCGCATTGACTGCATACTGCTTTAATAATATGCCGTTCATTGCTTTCCCAGACTTCAAACTTCTGATTACCGCAAAAGCAATGTATGCTTCCTGTCACTTCAAATTCACTGTTTTCATCTCCCAAGGGGACAAGGTATTGTTGTAAATGTGTTGGGATTGGTAAGTCCATGTTCATCTCTCCTTATTCCAGGTATCGTAAACGATACCTTGTGCCGCTTGCAGCAATTTGTTTCGTCTCTGCACTACAGTTCTCTTGCCCTGAAAGAAATTTCATCTGCACAAAAACCCAACTGCACCACCAGCAGATTTCAAAGAAACCCCTTATCTTTATTATCAGTACATTCTTCGTACATGTCAGAGGAAATGATCCGACCCGTTTTCTTTTCTCTGATTCTTGCTTCAATATATAAGTCAAGTCCCATTTCCGCTCCCCTGTTAAATTTTTGCATACCTGTCAAAATGGCAGATTGCAGATTGCTTTTTATGCTTTTCTTCCCAGATACCTGCATACCTTATTCTTATAGGCGGCATAATCATCACCAAATACCGTTTGCAGATAACGCTCTTCCTGTAAGATCTGCAAGTGCAGCATTGTCACTGCAGAAGCCGAAAACAACAGCAGCGGAATATTGAAAAACATTAGAAGCAGCCCCATGTACACGCAGTCAAATCCTAAAAACGCCGGATTCCTGCTGACCTGGTAGATTCCATTTGTGATCATCTCCGTTTTATCATTCTCCGCAACGCCTGCCCGCCAGCTGTCCCGCATGGTAACTACCGCAGCGGCAAATATTGCATCCCCGGCAAAACCAAGTACAATGCCGAATATAGCAATTGCCCCAATCCGTCCGGGTTTCACGACAAAAATACTGATTACTTCCACAGCAACCACAGTATAAGTGGCAGCTTTCAACAACAATTCTGTATAAAAAAGCCTGTTCCTGACTTTTCCTTTTGCCATCTGATCGGTTTGGATTCCCTTCCCTTTTTGCAAAAGCATTTTGCCTATGTAGACTGCGTAAAAAAATATGAGTATCGCCATTCCAAGGATTTTCATTTCTATAGTTGTTATCCCTTTCATCCTTAATATCTCCATGTTAGCATGAACCTGCTGATCTTTCAAGCCGGCCCCCGCTGTGAGCTGTATATTGACTCTGCATATTCGCCAGTAGTACAATGAAGTTACCAAAGGAGGCATTACTTATGCAGGCTTTATTATTACTGAACCTGATTACTCCGTTTGTAATGGTTCTGGTCGGAGCAATTTTAAAGAAACATCCTGTGTCAGATATGAGTACACAGAACGGATACAATACTCCCACATCCAGGAAATCGCAGGAACACTGGGATTACGCCCAGGAAATTGCCCCTGATATTTACCTGTCCCTGGGAAAATACCCTTTCATAGCTGCAATTTCGCATCTGTTTTGATACATACTAACCTGTGTACCATTTCCGATGGCACAGAACTCCCACCAAAAACGGAAATGAATTCCTGTTCTCTTAATCATATACAGACAACACTCCGTAATACTTCGCAATGGTGGAAGCATCCTGAACATACCGTCCCACATCCTCCAGCCCATACCGCAACAGATAATAATCCATATCATGCAGAATCTTGTATATATTGCTGGCGTGCTCCATCTCATGGTTTTCAGCGGCCAGGCTTGTCTCATCAATCAGCTGCTGCAGAT
>CAZSGT010000533.1:0-1960 GCA_964606215.1 uncultured Lachnospiraceae bacterium | reverse complement strand
CTGTGGAACCATGCGAAGTACCATGGACAACAGCAATGCCGCCTTTGAAAAGGGTCTGTAAAATAAATACAAGAATTTATCGTTTGTTATCCAGACATTCCACACTGTAAACCAAACATATACCGTCAAAAACAGAATTCCCATCACCAGTCCGAAACATATGGTCTCCCATGTGACCGCCTGTCCGTTCAGATAGAATAGGGGCGTCATGCCATTGTGGGAAAATAAGGGCTGAATGATACAGGCAAACAAAAACACTGGTATCCCCATTGCCGCCATCTCCTTCAACGTCTTTGTTCCTCGCATTCTAACGCTGTAGAATATACTGATAAAAAACGAAATTCCAATCAACACCGGATGCATGGTGACGGCAGTTATCCCAATCATTCCTGCAAAATACAGAAACAATACCCATGGATGCCTGTTTGCAAAGGCAAATCGCATTTTATCTGACATCGTTTCCTCCATTACATGTGTACATAAACGTAACCTGGTCTCCCTCCTTGAGGGTATATGTGGACGCACTCACTTTTGGTATCTCTCCGTTGACAAGGTAGAGCCATCCACTTTTGCGTCCCGCGCTTTTTTCATAGAGATATCCGATTCCTTTTATATAAAAGCTATTGTAAATAGGGGTATAGGAAGCGTCCAGCGGAATATCCAGCTCCTTACATACCGCCTGCAGCGCCATATATGCATTTGCGCCTTCCTTTAGCTGGAAACTCTGTCCTTTTACAATGTATCCAGAGGAAGGAACAAACCCATGCAGGTTCCCATCCAATGCATCCATATTGTCAAGAATCCGGGTGCAGTCTATGGTCACGGTTCCGGTAACCATTCCCTCTTTCGGTTCCTTTACCGGCGACGGCGTCCGCTGGGGGTTGTAAGCTGTCTCCGTTTTCCCGGCATTCTCCTGATTTCCCGAATCCGTGGGAGCGTTTTCCCCACCGGGTTTTCCCGCAGAAGGCGCCGGTGCAGCCGTTGCCTTTGTTTCTCCGGAAGTACTCTTTTTCCCACCAGAGGTATTTGCTGTTTTTCCCTTCTGTCCGTCTTTTGCAGAATCCGTCCCGGAAGCGCCAGGCATCGTCTCCCTGCTATCTCCATCTTCCTTTTCTGCTTCCGAAGTTCCCGTTTCTCCTGCATTTCCGGCATCAGCAGTCCCCTGTGGCACTGTGGGTGTAACCAGTTCCCCACCATTTGCCAGCTTTGTCTTTCCGGCAGGCTGGGATGCAGTGCCACTCTCCCGACTGTTCTCCAGTCCTTCTTTGTTTTCTACTACTGTAGTATCCGTCTCCTGCCGGAGTTTTTCCTGTTCTTCCTTATAGGAGTCTACGGACTGGAATTTCCATCCTCCCATACCAAAAAACAAAATCGCCAGGCAGCATACAGGTAACAAAATCTTTCTCCATCATTTTTTATTTTGAAACATCTTCCCATGCCCTCCTTTAGAGTGAAAAACGGGGAAACGCATCCCATATGAGATACGTTTCCCCGTTTCTATATGCATAAATAATCATCTGCACAACAAAAACAAGCATTCCACAGCATTTTCTCCGCCCGAGAAAATTCCATCTGTAAAACACTTTCATATCTCATTATCAGCAGGTCTCCTGGCTTGAAATCTTCCTCCACCTCTCCTTCCCATAAAATACACATCCTCTTGGGGAAAATCATGTATTTCACAGTGGCATTACATTGAGGTTTTGTCCTTCTTACAGTAACGGGGGTTGCTGCCGCTTCTCACGGCATTCCCTTTTCAGCCTGTACACTGCACTTCCCTGAACGGCAAGCCGCATACAGCGCACTGATAACGCAAATAGTGTACCATATATTACCTGGAGCGTCAACTTTGACAGAGTAATTCCGTCATAAGATTCGGTGGGCAAAAGGGTGATTACTCTATCCCCTTCGTCAGTTTACACTATCTAAACAAGAAAAAGTCATAACAAACACAAAAACC
>CAZSGT010000532.1:0-1974 GCA_964606215.1 uncultured Lachnospiraceae bacterium | reverse complement strand
ATTCCAGGCAACATACAAAATCCATTTGAATTTACAAATATTATACCCTACTCCGATAGAAAATACAATAGGTTTTTTACTCATAATCTTCCAGATTTTGTATTTCATCAAACTGGAACATGAATTTTGTACCTTCGCCCTCCACGCTGGACACCTGAATATCCCCGCCATGCTTCAGGGCAATCTGTTTCGCTATCATCAGTCCAAGTCCGGTTCCCTTACTGTTCTGACGCAGCTTAGACTTATAAAATTTCTCAAAAATAAAGGGTAAATCACTGTCCGGAATGCCGCATCCGTAATCCTCAATCTCCACGCAAAACTGATGTTCCTCCTGGAGTATGCGTATGTCAATCCGCCCTCCATCGTCTGAAAATTTAATTGCATTATCTAAAATAACCATGAACATCTGCCGCAGACGGTCGTAATCTCCCAGCACCATACAGGAGCTTGTTCCATGGGAAAACACGATTAGAATATGTTTTTCATCACTAATCACTTTTACGCTCCGAATCAAATCTTCAAAAACCTGCGCCAGGCTTACTGGTTCCATCTCAATCTGAAAATCCGGATTCTGTATCTTGGACAGGATAAATAAATCCCCAACCAGCCGTTCCATCCCTTTACATTCTGCCAGAATGCGCTGGTACAGTGCCTCCTTGCGGGACTCCTCCGTGACAACCCCATCTGCCAGCGACTCCGCATAGCCGTTTATGACCGTAATGGGCGTGCGCAGTTCATGAGATACATTTGCAAAAAAATCCATCCTCGCCTGCTCCGTATTCTCTCTCTCTTTTTTTGCATCCTCCAGACGATTCCCCAATACATTCAATGCCTGCTCAATCTCTCCCATCTCTGAAGCCTGGTGTTTCACCGGCGTCACCGTATAATCCCCGGCAGCCAGTCTCCATACTTTTTTGCTTACCCTGCCGGTAGATTTTGACAATACCCTGGCAAACCACACCGCCAGTATCATGGATATCCCCAATCCCATGATGACGCTGATTGAAATAATGTAACGGCCTTTATTCAGGCTCATGGTCTGACGGTATAAAACGGCAGTCATCAGCACTGCACCTACTGCCTTTTTTTCCCGTTTGATGGGAATCGCCGTCTGGATAATATCTGCACTGTAAATCTTATCATAGCGGTAACCGGTACTTTTCTTTCCCTTAAACGCCTGACTCAGACATTCCTTTGTTTCCGGCTCCAAATCCACATCCTCCAACACAACATTTTCATACTTATCCTGTAACGGCGTGTCTGCACCGGGATTTGAGACAATCCAGACATCAAAGCCCTCAATCTTCATCATATCCTCTATATAGGACATGTAATCCTCATACTCTTTATCCAGATTTTTTTTATCAATCCTCTTGATATTTTTTGAAATGCTTTCAGCCAGGGCCACCAGACGCTCTGTGTAGGAATTCCGGTAACTGCGTTGATACAGCGTCTGAAAAATAACGCTCACCGCCAGACAGGTACACACAACCATAATGCTGAAATACACGTATACTTGAAAAGACAGCCGTTTATAAAAACGGCTCTTTCTCATCTTATTTTTTTTTACCATATTTTTAATCTTCATTTCCTACAATCTCAAACTTATATCCTACTCCCCAGACTGTCTTAATCCGCCAGTCCGGATGTTCTACTTTATCAATTTTTGCCCGAAGCCTCTTAATATGAGAGTCAATGGTTCTGCTGTCCCCGTAAAAATCTTCCCCCCACAGACAATCTAACAGATTGTCCCTGGTAAACACCCTGCCCGGATGTTTTGCCAGTGTATACATGGTCTCGATTTCCTTTTTCGTCAGCGGAATCTTTTTGCCGGAAATATACAATGTGTACTCTGTGATACTCAACTGCAGATTGGAAATCGTCAACATATCATCTGCATCATCGTTCTCTGCCGCAACATTAATCCGGCGAAGCACTGCACGCAGTCTCGCCATGACTTCACTGGGACTAAAG
>CAZSGT010000531.1:0-1981 GCA_964606215.1 uncultured Lachnospiraceae bacterium | reverse complement strand
CAGACAATGCCGAAGGTTGTCCGCCACACCGTCACTGTTATCAAGAATATTGCCTTTTGTACAATAATTTCTTTCATGATCGTATATGGCGAGTGCTTCCCGTATACGCTGTATAATATAATAGGATGCAAAATAATCTCTTATATGGTGGTGAATAAACGAATATCCACTGATACCGTTCCTGTTCATAACACCAAGTATATTCACAATAATATCTAAATACTGCTCTGACGGAACCTGGCGGAGCTGTTCTCTCAAATCAGCAAGGGATTCCGTTTCGGATTCATACTCAGGGAAAACAGGAACTGTCATAGCCTGCTCCAGAAAAACTGCGTCACCAAAAGACCTTTCAATTTCCTTTCGCAGGTCTGCTTTTGAAAGTTGAAAAACTCCTTTGTCATTCATACGATATCCTATCGTTGGAAGGATAAAATCCATTGTAAACATCAGTATTTTCTTTAAAAGGGCATCATCAACATAGCTTCGCTTTATTTTCCCTTTTTCAGAGTAAAACGGGGTCCCTCTGTGAAAAAAGTGGTAAAGTATTTCTCCCCTGGTCAGAGGCTTGATCTTTTCTGCCTTGTTTCTGCAGGCAAACATACATAAAAACAAAGGTATTCTCAGACAATCCAGCAGCTCCGTATGCGCTTCAATCCATGCAATCTCTGTATCAGCGTAGTTGGCATGAGCAAGATAATCCCTGATGTTTTTGGTTTCAAGTCCCTGCAGGGCAACATAGTTAAAACCATCCGGAAGATAATTTTCAGACATCCGCCTTGTTGTCAGGATAATACGCACATTTGCGGAGCGTGCAAGCTGCTCGATTTCATTACGGAGCAGCTCCCTGACAGATTGTTCTGATTTTGCTCCGTCTGCCTGCATTGTATTAATCTCGTTAAAACCATCCAGCAAAAGCAGATATTGCGGGCTTTCGTTTTCTTTCAGGAACTCCTGTTCAATGTCCTTTAACTGTTCAGGTGTATAGGCCTCAAATTCTTTGTCTTCTATCATTGACTTGATATATCTTGTGATATAATTCGTTTTCCTGTACTTCGATGAATACCATTGCCCAATATCACTTGGACACCTGTTCAGCTCGATATAAACCGGAATCAGATCGGGCATCTGTTCCTTGTCTTTCAACAGGACGGACAACTGATGCGCCAAAAAGGTAGTTTTTCCAATTCCTCCTTCTCCCATCAGAACCAGATGTTCCTGCCCATGTTCCTGAAAAATTTCCTGAACTGGCGCTATCCGTCCCTCCCTGTTGACAGCCAGAGGTTCGTAATAAACATCTTTATAAATACCATTCGGAAAAAGGCTTTCAAATATTTTAAGTCCTCCAAATTTGTTGTTTCCTGAACAGAGTATCTCATAGTACTGCCGGCTTGCCTGCCAGATCTGAACACGGATATCCTCCGATGCTGTCAAACTGGCGAAATGGTATGGAGCAAACCATTTTTCGGAGATTCCCAGATTTTCTGCATGGCTGATTAATTGATTTCCGTCAATTATTTCAATAGCAAAACCACATCCGGTATGTTCGTTTTTAAAAGCATTCCATCTTTCTATTTCCGGTTTTGTCATCTGCCTGGGCAGGCATAAATACCACGAATGGATATTTACATTTTTATGGACTGCCGTATTGAAGGAGTCACGAATCTGCTTCCATTGTGTGTCCTTTAAAGCATCCCGAAAATATTTGCACTGGTAGATATCTATTCCACCAGGATGAAAAACCAGCACATCTATGCCGTCATCTCCCGGGTTAGCGGCAATCTGATGCACTTCCAGACCAGGGTTTTCCAAATCCAGCAGTTCTGCGCAAAAAACTTCGAAACGCTCCCTTGCCCCGGCTACTCCTCCATTATGTCTTTCAAAATTTGTCCAACTTTCAACTGTCCCCATCCCAAACCGCCTCACTGGTAAAAATTAATTAGTATTTATAAGTGCTGACTATGGATATCAGTTCTGAATCTTC
>CAZSGT010000530.1:0-1984 GCA_964606215.1 uncultured Lachnospiraceae bacterium | reverse complement strand
CATTCCACTATGATGATGCAGACGGTGAGTTTATTATCCTTACAACGAAAGACGTCACTGAGCGGGAAACAGTGAGGAGGAAACGGGAAGAGGAACACAGGCGTCTGGCAGATGCGGCGTCCAAACAGTATAAAGCCGTGTTAAGCGTGAATTTGACCTGTGATGAATACAGTATATTGCACAATAGCGGGGAGCTGACAGAGGTATTTGCCGACTCAGCATACCAGTACTATTCGGATTGTATTGAAGTAATACAGGAGAAGGTTCATCCAGCAGATAAAATAAAGTTCTTAAATGCCTGTGGAAGGGCAGAGCTGTTAAGTGCAATTGAAGGCGGAATTACCGGAAGAGTCTGTGAATGCCGTTTTGTAGATGACAAGGGTGGATGCACATACATGGATATTCAGACCAGCCTGCTGCAAAAGGAGGAGGACGACCATATCCGTGTGATGGTGATGATTCGCGACCACAGCCAGAACATGGAAAAGAGAAAACAGCTGGAGTCCTTACTTGAGGAGATGGAAGGAGTTGCCACCGTTAAGAACCAGCTGTTGGGAAGATTGTCCCAGGAGATTAAAGAGTGCGGAGAAAAAATCTTTGATGTGACAGCGAAGATGCAGGAGCATTGTGGAGATAATGGTGCTCTGGCAGACGGTATTAAGAAGATTAATTCCCAGACCAGACATCTAACGAATATGGCAAACAATGTCCGGGATATTTCGGATATGGAGAATGACAAGGTGAGTATTGATGAAGCGCCGTTTTGTCTGCAGACTTTTATTGATGAAATATGTGCAAACATGGAGATTCTGGCGAAACAACAGCATGTCACCTTTCAGGTAGTGCAAAAGGGAGAAATCAGTGGGGAGTACATGGGAGATGAGATACACATCCGTCAGATTCTGATGCAGTTGTTAGAAAGCGCAGTCAAGCACAGCGTATCGGGAGGCCATGTAACCTTCTACATAAAGAAGTTAAAGGAAGAGGAGGGACGGGAGCAGTTCCGCTTTGTCATAGAAGATGAAGGTGTGGGAATCGAAGATGAGCTTCTGGAACGTATTTTCTATGCGCCGGAAAAGGCTGGCAGAGAGGGAATTGCCCTGGTAGGCGGCGTTGGTTTTGGACTGATTATCGTCAAGAAGCTGGTAGATATGCTTGGTGGGGATATAGAGGTGCGTTCCCTCCGGGGAAAAGGAACCATTTTCCAGATTGTGCTTACGCTGACCAGGATACAGGAAGAGGAAAAGCGGCCAGAAACATTAAAGAATCTGGAGAGACAGGCAGAGTTGTTTGCAGGTAAACGTATTCTTGTTGCAGACGACAATTCTCTGAACCAGGATATGGTTGTCACCCTTCTTGGAATGCGCAATGTGGAATGCGTCACGGCAAACCACGGTGCAGAAGTGATTCGGAAATTTACCAGGAGCGCCGAAGGGGAGTTCACAATGATTCTCCTTGATACCGAGATGCCTATTCAAAATGGATTTGAGGCGGCACAGGCAATCCGCAGCATGGACAGAAGTGATGCAAAGACGATTCCGATTATTGCCATGCTGGAGAATGCATCCCAGGATATTGTGTTAAAGGTAAAAGAGTGTGGAATTGATTCCTACATTATGAAACCTGTGGAGTCTATTGAATTGTTTGAGCTTATGGAAAATATGCTTTTTTAATCTGTAGAAAATTTTTCATAAGTGCAGAGAACACCAAAGCATTCCAAAATATGGCAAAACTGTGTCAATAACGCCCAAAATTGCATCAAGATGTATAAAAAACAGGAAAAAACGTAATTTTTATAGAAAAATCCTTGACAAACAGGAATAATAAGGGTATAACTAGTTAGTAGGTGCGAAAAGTACTGAAATTTATTTTATTATCGAGGAGGAGCGTATCCATGAACAAAGCAGAGTTAGTTACAGCAATTGCAGAAAAGACTGATCTTTCCAAGAAGGATTCCGAGAAAGCATTAAAGGCTTTTGTTGAG
>CAZSGT010000529.1:0-1986 GCA_964606215.1 uncultured Lachnospiraceae bacterium | reverse complement strand
AAAGCACATATACTATTATAATCTATATATCCCTTTTTTTCAACCCCAATTTTTTATATTTTAATACAACTTCTAATCTTGAATATTGATCTTTCCCTGCAACCAGATTACTCCTTTAAAACGCCTTCCCACCTGAGGTTCGCCATACAAATCCGTCTTATTAATACAGATATCAAATGTCAGCTCATTACAATACACGGACAAAACATAAATCATTTCACCCGTAACCTGATTTGTAGTTTGCCGCATCCCTACAATTTCCCCTAGAACGGAATACTGGTCGCATTCCACTCCATAAGGCATAAAATAAGTGTCCACCAAACTGAATACATCCTCCTTATGAATTCGTCTGGATATGGTGGAGTAAATATCCATATCTTCTAAGGTCAATGTCTCAATAGCTTCCTCATCGCCCTTTCTTGCCGCCGCCATAAGGGAACTCCTGTTTGCGGAGTTCTTTTTCACACGCTGTACCTGATTTTTATCCTTTTGAATGGAGAGCATGACCATACCGCTGACGGACAGGGCGGAAAGCGTAAGAGTGGTGCCCTTGATTGGAAGCTTGCCGGCCGCCTGAGCCTTTACATAGGGAATTTTATTTTTCAGGTAAAAAATCAAAGAAATTCCCACTTTCACATCATCGCACACACCAGCATAGGATTCCTTCTCCGCATGCCTTTCCACTGATATATCTTCATAAGAAGAGATTCCGCTGCCTTCAAGGTAAGGATAATAATATTCATAAATGAATTTATCTTCCTCATCAAATTCCCCACAAACCGCTATTCCCGCCCCTTTGGCAAAATCCTTGCAAAATTCTCCCAAAACCACATTCTCTTGGTTTACTGCGTATGCACGTCTGTCCGCATTCACCACCACGTCCGCCAAAAGCTCTTGCAGCTTCTTGCGGCTTTCAAAACTGTTGAAACCAATTGCGCGCATATATTTATGCAAACATTTCACCTTCTTTCCAAACCTTCTATTCCCGCAAAGGGTATAAACCTGCTGCGTATGAAACTGATAGTACCTCAACATATTGCAGGGTATTTGATTACCGTTATGTGTAATCCACCACTTTTCCATTAAAGACACTCTCTGCGTCCACATGGTAGTTACTATAGTCTTTTTCATCCACATAAATCCGGATACTGTCACCCTCCTTGAGAACCAAATTCGGGTTCGTCCATAGGTTCTCGCTTTTGAACCGATAGATAATATCCCGATATTCATCTTTGTAGGTACAGTATATGATATAAGGGTGACGCCCATTAACCGTGTAGCTTGTGTTGAAGGCAATCTGTTCCACTGTGGCGTACAACTGTCTTCCCGAAGCTATCACATTCTTTTTACGAAGGGATTTTCTGACTGTCACCAAAATGGGCACCACACCGATAAGGCTGAATATCACCCCCATAAAAATCAGCAGGATACCCGCAATATAGGAACCACTCTTGGAGCGTATATTTTGAGGATTTGTGGAATCACACAAAATGGTAATATTTTTACCTACATACATACTGCTACTGTAAAAATTCAACCTTACATCGGTATATATTTTTCCGCCATAAGTGAAATCCACATAAACCATATGGTGCAATTCATCATCAGAATCCCTATATGTGTCTATATTGCTGATTTGCGCCGTAACCTCTTCTGCGCTTTTTACAAAATTGGCATTGCTCACCAGAGCAACAATTCCGCTTATCAGCAGAATGATTCCCACTGCAAGGAATATTCCAAACAAAATATTTGTAATGAAATTGCCTTTCTTTTTCATCATTTTTTCTCCAAAAAAGGAATGTTATCTGCCTGAGGGGACAATCATTTCCTTTCCCCCCATATATAGCTGCAATGCTTGGGGTATCCTGATGCTGCCATCCTTCTGTACATTATTTTCCAGAAAAGCAATTAAGCCTCTGGGAGTCGCAAGCACCGTATTATTTAAGGTATGCACATAGTAAGTACCATTTTCCCCTTTGGTACGGA
>CAZSGT010000528.1:0-1990 GCA_964606215.1 uncultured Lachnospiraceae bacterium | reverse complement strand
TATGATTAATGAATGCTTGATGAAGAACAAAGGGCAAGTCATTAATGATTTAATTAAGAAGATCCATAAAGATATCAACATCTATTACAACTCAGTTAACATATTCGTTAGTAAGCAAGGTAGTGGTAAGACATTATCCGTCATTGAAGAAATCATTAAGATATCATCAATACCGAATGCAGCTCACTTACTCATTTATGTATCCAAAAATGGTGATCAAAAGGATGTTACATTTGAGTCATTGCGTGAATTAATAAACATTCCGATTGCATACGTGTCTCAAGATAATGCGGAAGAATATGTTAACTCATTAATGAATTACAAACAATTGTATTACACTATCCGTAAAGAGCATTTAGAAGATCAAATCATTGATGAACAACGTTATGAGATATTTAAGGCACTGAAGGTTAATGATTTCAGTTCTCCGATGCTTCATACTTTAATATTGCTTGAAGATATTGCGAACAATAAGCTCTTAAGTAATGAAAAGTCATTCTTCAATAACTTAATGACAACATGTAGGCACAATCATATATCCTTCTTCTTGAATGTTCAATTCTGGAAATCATTATCGACAACCATTAAATCAAATGCATCAACGGTATTCGTTTTCGGTACTTACTCGAAAGAACAGTTACGTTATATCACTCATCAGATCACAATGAATATAACGTTTGATGAACTATTTGATGCATATCGTTTCATGAACAAACATTCAAAAATAATCATTGATTGCAATACTGGTGAAGTGATTCTATAGATTAAGGACTACATTTGATTGATCCATTCGTTATTTTTGCTCACTGAAAGTCAAAAGCGTTACTAATTGATTCTTGCTTTTCAGCCCATAATTGCTGATATCTTTCATTCAATTGTTGATTGTTTGTAAATGATGTAACGAGTTTGGCTCTGAGTGCTTCAATGTTCTGTTGTCTACGTCCGTTCTCTGTAGTTATCAAGTTATGCACAAATGTCTTAACGCGTGACTTAACTGATGCTTTATTGAAGAGCCATGTTTCAAACTTCTTAACGCATTCCGAACCTGGAGTCCAATCAGGAACGAAATCTGGATTAGACCTTTGTTTGATGGCCACAAATTCTTCACTTAATGCTTGCACTTGATCATGAATTGATTGAAGTAAAGGTACCTTAACCATTGTTGTATAGAATTGTGATGCAATCGCTGCTTCAAATGCTTTCTTTCCACTGACTTCAATGGCTGCTTTACGAAGTATTTTAGCTTTCTCTTCATTGTTTTCGGCATAACGTAAGAATGCTTGTTTACATGCTGGTGCAACGATCAATTGCGAAATGGCTCTATATGGGGAGAATACTGTTGGTGCATGAGTTACATGTTTCTTATACCTACGTTTGAATTCAGCAGTTGTTGGATCAATACCAGTCCATCTATTAATTTCAGAGTTATCATCATTGTAAACAGGTCCGTAATAATTACTGTGTAAGTAATCTCTATATGATTCATCTTTACGGCTTTCTGGAGTTGGATGAGTGTTGTAATATATGCCTTTGAATGGAAAGTCTGATGCTTTTGTAGTGTATCCATTAACTGCAACAATTTTACCATCACGTTTAACAACGAATTCATCAATGTCATCACCATCAAGATCTTCAAATTCACCTACATATTTATTGTTCCCACCAGTTGCTTTTGCATTCCATCTTGTGAATTGACCAGGCATAAAGTTGGATGATCTAACGATATCACGAGCTTGCTTGCTACTAACGAGATTCTTTAATGTATAGTCTTCAAGTGTGTGCCCCTGTTCAATTTGATTAAAGCCAAATGGTGCTTTGTAATTATGTGTCCGTGTATGTGTTTCTTGAGGTAATTGATCTTGAGGAAATTGTTCTGCATAATCAATGTGTAAGCCTTCACGTGCATCTGGTATTTGATATGCTTGTGGTTGTTCTACTTGTTGCGCTATAGGAACCATTGCGTTTTGGTTTTCAGTCATTTCGTTTATGT
>CAZSGT010000527.1:0-1992 GCA_964606215.1 uncultured Lachnospiraceae bacterium | reverse complement strand
CAGTGATGGATATTATTTCTGCAAAGAATCATTTTGCACTGCAGCATTCCATGTCCCAGCTGCGGGGAGATGTGTCGAAATATATTACAGATATCCGCAGGGAAATTCTTCACGATGTTTCTTTTATTGAGGCGGCTTTGGATGACCCGGAGCATTACGAGGTAGATGGTTTTGGTCATACATTGGGTAATCGGGTAAAGAAACAGCTGGAGATTTTGCAGCATTTATATGATACATCTGAGGATGGAAGAAAAATTACCGAGGGGATTCGGACAGTGATTGTGGGAAAACCAAATGCGGGAAAGTCTTCTCTACTCAACCGGATGTTGGGGGATGAGAGGGCCATTGTCACAGATATAGCCGGGACGACCAGGGATTGTCTGGAGGAGACGGTACAGTTTGGAGATATTTTACTCCGTCTGGTGGATACGGCGGGGATTCGTTCCACGGAAGATGTGGTGGAAAAAATTGGTGTGGAGAAAGCAAAGAAGTATCTTGCCCAGGGAGATTTGATTTTATATGTGGTGGATTCTTCTATGGATTTAAGCGAGGAAGACGAGGAAATATTAAAACTGTTAAAGGATAAAGAAGTTATTATTTTACTAAATAAAACAGATTTGTCCCAGAAAGTGTTTGAAAAGGATTTTCCAGATACATTTTGTATTTTACCTGTTTGTGCGGCAAACGGACAGGGTATTGCACGGCTGGAGGATACCATTCGGAACATGTTTTTTGATGGGAAGATTTCTTTTGAAAATGAAGTGTATCTTACAAATCTTCGTCATAAAGAAGCAGTGGGAGCAGCCATTATTTCTTTGAAAAAAGTGATGGATAGTATTGACGCCGGCATGCCGGAGGATTTTTATTCTATTGATTTAATGGATGCTTATACAGTACTTGGCACGATTCTCGGGGAAACGGTAGAGGATGATTTGGTGGATACGATTTTTCGGGAATTTTGTATGGGAAAGTAAAAAACTGGAAAGGCATGGTTATTTTTATGTCATATATATATGAATCTTATGATGTTGTGGTGATTGGTGCAGGGCATGCGGGATGTGAAGCGGCGCTTGCAAGCGCAAGGCTTGGAATGAAAACAGCAGTTTTTACAGTGAGTATAGACAGTATTGCATTGATGCCCTGTAACCCTAATATTGGTGGAAGCTCCAAGGGACATCTGGTCAGAGAGGTGGATGCTCTGGGCGGAGAAATGGGAAAAAATATTGATAAGACATATATTCAGTCGAAAATGCTCAATGTTTCCAAAGGACCTGCCGTTCATTCTCTCCGGGCACAGGCAGATAAAAGTGATTATAGCCGCTCCATGCGCAAGGTGTTGGAGAATCAGGAGAATCTTTCTGTGAAGCAGGGGGAAATTGTGGAAATCCTGGTAGAGGAAGGAGCTGTTACTGGCGTCCGGACATTTTCGGATGCAATCTATCCCTGCCGTGGGGTGATTCTTTGTACAGGGACATATCTTCAGGCGAGATGTGTATATGGAGATGTGAGTACATATACAGGTCCCAATGGACTACAGCCGGCAAATCATCTGACTTCCTGCCTGCAGAAGCTTGGGATTGAGATTCGCAGATTTAAAACTGGTACGCCGGCGAGAATTGATGGCAGCACCATTGATTTTTCCAAGATGCAGGAACAGTTTGGTGACGAGAAAGTAGTACCTTTTTCTTTTACTATTAAGCGGGAGGGTATTCAGCGGGAACAGATTTCCTGCTGGCTTACTTACACAAATAAAAAAACCCACGAAATTATTATGGAAAATATCGACCGCTCTCCTTTATATTCTGGAGATATTAAAGGGACCGGGCCAAGATATTGTCCTTCCATTGAAGATAAAATTATGCGGTTTGCAGATAAAGAACGGCATCAGGTGTTTATTGAGCCGGAGGGAAATTATACCAATGAAATGTATGTGGGGGGAATGTCCAGTTCCCTGCCGGAAGATGTACAATATGAAATGTACCGTTCTGTTGC
>CAZSGT010000526.1:0-1993 GCA_964606215.1 uncultured Lachnospiraceae bacterium | reverse complement strand
GTCTGCCGCATTTCGCAGCAAATGCTGCAACGGATCACCGATTTCATCGATAACGGTACGGTCTAACTCCGTTTCCTCACCAGACATATGCAGTTCCATTTTCTTATCCAGCTTCTTGGTAAGGTCGCGTATCATACGCGGGAAACGGTTTACAACACTCTCAATCGGCACCATCCGGACTTTCATAACCGATTCATGCAGATTGGTTGTCACGCTCTCCAGATATTCAATCTGTTCGTTAAATCCCTGCTCGGTTTTGGTCTCTGACTCTGAAGAATTGTAGGAAACCAGACCATTTTTCGCAATAATCAACTCACTGACAAGATTCATCAGTACATCTAACTTCTCAATATCCACACGGACAGTACGTCCAACCGTAGGCTTCGCCGCGGTTTTCTTCGCTGTGGTCTTGGTCTCTGGCTGTGCCTGTACCTGGGCAGCTGCACCATCTGCGGAAACGGATTCTGCGTTCTTTTGCCTTTCCTCCGGTTTGTCCGCCTTTTCCGTATCCTTTGCCGCCTCCGGCGCACTCATCACATATTCTCCTACCACAGCAATCCGCACTTCCGATACATTCTCAATGGCTGCTTTCACTTCTGCAGCATTCTTATCGGAAATATAAATCAGGGAGAATGCCAAATCAAACTTCTCGTCTTCAATGTCCTGTATATCAGGAACTGCTTTTACAACCTCTCCAATCTCTTCCAGTGCCTTAAACACCAAAAAAGCTCTCGCCGCCTTCAAAATACAGCTTTCCTGTAAATATACCGTAACTCCGAAAATATTCTTTCCGGCTTCCTTTGCCTTATCCAGCGTCGATCTCTCATAGTCCGCCATGGAGATGGTAGAATACTGTTCACTACTGTCCTCCTCAGTCGGCTGTGCTACAGGTTTCTCTTCCGCTTTCACATCAGGCTTTTTCTCTTTGGCAGGCTCCGCACCTGTGGCATTCTTTGCAATCCGATCCAGTGCATCAATGATTGACTGATTATCCTCTGTACCCTCATCACCGGAATCCAGAATGTTGCTGAGGTATCCCTCCAGCGCATCCAGACCCTTAAACAGTACATCCACCAACTCTGCCTGGACCGTCATGTTTCCACTGCGAATCTCCTGGACCACATTCTCCATATCATGGGTTAATTTCTGCATGCGCTTGAATCCCATGGTTCCTGCCATGCCCTTCAGGGAATGGGCTGCACGGAAAATCTCATTAATAGTGTCGCTATTATCCGGCTCACTCTCCAGAATCAATAGCTGGTCATTCAAACTCTGCAAATGTTCTCTTGTCTCATCAATAAAAATCTCAAGGTATTGGCTCGTATCCATACTAGTGAACCCCCACTTTCTTTACAATCGCATCTGCTACGTCCCCAAGAGGTAATACTTCATCCGCAAGACCTTGATCTGCAATGGCCTTGGGCATACCGTACACTGTACATGTAGGTTCGTTCTGTGCAATTGTATAAACTGTTTTTGTCTGTTTTAACTGTTTGATTCCCTGTGCCCCGTCACTGCCCATTCCGGTCAGCACAACACAGGTATATTCCTGAACGTTACATTCATCAAGAGATTCATACATAATATCCGCACATGGCCGAAGCCCTCCGCGTGGCGGTTCCTTTATTATCCGGATGCCAATGCCGTCCGGCTGCGGTATCAGACGCATCTGGAAACCTCCCTTTGCAATGTACACCACACCCTTACACAGCTTATCCCCGTCTGTCGCCTCTTTTACCGTAATCTCACTCAGTTCATTTAAACGGTTCGCCAAAGATAAGGTGAATCCCTCCGGCATATGCTGCACAATCAGCACCGGAGCATCTAGATTTTTCGGAAGAAACGGAATCACAGCCTTAAGCGCCTTTGGACCGCCTGTAGAACAGGCAATTGCCACCAGCTTCCTGCAGGAAGCCCCAGACGCTTCACGCTTTGGCGTATATGTATTCGCAGGCTTTACGGTTTTCCTTTCCGGAATCGGAACAACCGGTCC
>CAZSGT010000525.1:0-1998 GCA_964606215.1 uncultured Lachnospiraceae bacterium | reverse complement strand
TTGAGAAGATTGAGGTTGTCCGTCTTGGTAAAGTGCGTCGTGCAAAACTCAACTATCTTCGTGATAGAGTTGGTAAAGCCGCTAAGGTAAAAGAAAAAGTTAAATAATTTCGCAGTGCTTAATGCCATACGTCTTAGGATGTATGGCATTTTCTGTAGCACAGGCGACGAAGTTTTACCATATCCAGATGTTAAAATACAAGTGATAATGTAGACAGTCCAGACAGGTACACTGGTGCCGGCAAAACAGAAGAAGGAGGAGCAAGGTATGAGTAATACGAGGATGACATACAAAAAAATATTTGCGGGAATCGGCTTGTGTTTTTTGATTTGCCTGATTTTTGTGGGAATGCCTGCAAAAGCCGAGGCAAAGAAGAAGACTGCTACTGCGCCGGGAATTGCATGCAAATCCGGAAAATATATATATTATGTCTGCAATACATACAAGAAGCATAAGAGCGGCATTATGCGATACGATACGAAAAAGAAAAAAAAGAAACTGATTGTGGACGACTGGATAGAGGACAGGGTTGGCAACGGTTTTTACAATTTGAACGTGAAGGGAAAATATATTTATGCCACATGGAACCGGGGATTCGGTCCGTACACGGACGCAAATTTTATTTACCGTTTCAGCAAGAACGGAAAAAAGAAGAAAAAAATTGCCGTTGGAAGAAGTCCGGTTGTTGCCGGGAAGTATCTTTATTACATTGAGGGAAAAATTACAGCTGGGGGAGATACGATGGATACTGGCAATGTGTGCCGTGTGAAGCTGAATGGTAAAGGGAAGAAAAAAGTCATAAAGAAAAAGGGGGAAATGTTTTTCCGGAAATTATACAGTTATGGAAATAAGATTCTCTACAGCAGCTATGATTCGCAAGAAAGTCTGTTCACGAAAAAAGGCAAGGAGAAAGCTATAGCAGATTTGCAGATTTGTGACAACAATGCATACCGTGATGAAAAGTATGAATACTATTCTAATGCAACGGATGAAGAACCGGCAAATACCATATACCGGAAAAATTTACAGGATGGCAGTGAAGAAGTTGTTGCGCAGTATGAGAAAAGCGTTACGTTCCGGGTGTGCGGCAAATATATTATCATACAGACGGTAGAAAAACATAAAGCGGTGATATACTGCATGGATACATCCAGTGGGAAAAAGAAGCGTCTGGCGAAGTGGACTCTTCCAGAGTAAATCAGAAAATAGTATTGACATTTTTTTATAAAAGACTATAATTATATCATATAATTCCTAGTAACAAAATAGGGAATAGGAATATACATAGTATATAATTATATGGAGGTAAAATATATGTCAGATATCAGGGAAAGTGCGTTGGAGTTAATCGGGGAGACTCCGTTGCTTAGGTTGAACCGTTATAGTATGGCGGCAGAGGTTTCAGATGCTGTGATTTTGGCAAAGTTGGAGTATCTCAATCCTGCTGGTTCTGTAAAAGACCGCATCGCCCTTGCGATGATTGAGGATGCAGAGAAAAGCGGTAAATTAAAACCCGGAGCTACAATTATTGAACCGACTTCCGGCAATACCGGAATCGGTCTGGCGGCAGTCAGTGCAGCCCGGGGGTACAAGGTGATTTTAACGCTGCCGGATACCATGAGCGTGGAGCGCAGAAACCTGTTAAAAGCTTACGGGGCAAAACTGGTTTTGACAGAGGGCGCAAAGGGAATGAAAGGCGCCATTGCCAAGGCAGAGGAACTAAATAAAGAAATCGAAGGTTCTATTATCCTTGGACAGTTTGAAAATTCTGCCAATCCAAAGATTCACAGGGAAACCACCGGACCGGAGATTTGGAGACAGACAGATGGAAACGTAGATATTTTTGTTGCCGGCGTGGGCACCGGAGGAACCATAACCGGAGTGGGCGGATACTTAAAGTCCCAGAATCCGGATGTGAAGGTGGTGGCAGTGGAGCCGGAGACCAGTGCGGTGCTGTCTGGCGGCGCTCCCGGCGCACCCAAGATTCAGGGAATCGGA
>CAZSGT010000524.1:0-2016 GCA_964606215.1 uncultured Lachnospiraceae bacterium | reverse complement strand
TGCGAAAAAGGAGGTAGATTTCGATATGCAGTTAAAGCGGGCAGAATGTCCGGCGGAGGTGGCGGAAATTGTGGAAAAAACGATAAGGGTCATATATCCCCATTATTATCCTTCTGGTGCGGTGCAGTTTTTTCTTGAGCTGCATAATGAAGATAGAATCATGGAAGCGGCGGACAGGGAAGACATCTATTTGGCAGTGGTAAAGGAGAAGATTGTGGGAACCGGGAGTATCCGGGGAAACGAGATCCGCAGGCTGTTTATTTTACCGGAGTACCAGGCAAAAGGCTATGGCAGCAGACTGATGGACTTATTGGAGGACATGGTTTTCAGACAATATCCGGTGGTACATATAGATGCGTCTTTTCCGGCGGAAGGCATGTATTTGAAGCGGGGGTATCGGATAAAAACTTTTGAAAGAATTGGAACGGAAAGCGGGGATTATCTCTGCTACCATACGATGGAAAAAATGGCAGATAAAACTGAATAACGATCTTCTAGGTACCAAGATACGTAACTGCGTATTTCTTTGCAATAGATAAAATTTATGGATTGCTGCAAATAGCGGATGTGTTCGCAATTTCGATTATCTGTTGCGCCTTTTGGTGATAGGATGGGTTCAATATGTGTGGTAAAGTATATTTTCCCGTTTACTGTAATTTACCTGATTGCTGTGTAAAATAAAATCATTATAGTATTAATATCATGATATATTGCATATTCCGGCAGCAAGAAGGAGAGATGGCACGGCCTGTTTCAATTTTCTATGTGCAATTCCTGAAGAAAACTCTTGAATGGCGGAAGGAACTGTTCTGCCGGCGGAGTTAATGGAATTAAGATTTGAATATGCTTTACACTTTGGGAGCAGATTGCTATAATGATTGCAGGCACAGGTTAACAGAAGCATTTTGGAAAGCAGGTAAGCTCACAAGTTTAGGCGTAAATCTCACAGAAATTGACAAGATTAAAGAGTACATTCTGGATCAACTAATTAGCAGCCATAAATCAAAGGCGTAAGGTCTTTATGAAATATAAGACTTTACACCTTTTTGATTCATTTCAGGTATGGACGCAGACAGCTTCAAAAAAGGAGAACAGAGGAATATGTTTGAAAAATGGAAAAGAAAAAAACAGGAAAAACCTGTGGCTGATACAGCGCAGGGAAGTAATGAACTGACCATGGAACAGGCGAATCCAATTACCAAGAGCATTATTGCGCAGTTAGGCTATCCGTATCAGATATTTTCAGTGAAAGCAAGTTATGAAGAAATCATGGATGCCTATGAGCAGGCTGTATTACAGGGACAACAGGAGGGCTTTACACCGGTATTGGTTCCTGCGGACGAGACATTAGATGAGTATTTTGGCATTTTAAAGGACGACGGATATTCCTTGGAGGAGACTTTAAAGGCAGAGCTGAAATCCGGCGAGGAATTGCTGAAAAAACGTTTTGCGGAGTGCACGGATGAAGAAACGAATGAAATAAATATGGCGGAATTCGTTGGTGAATTTGATGATGGGTCAGAGGTGGTTGATCAATTTACAGCTTTTCAGAACTGGTCCGGGGGAATCGTGGAAACGATATTGCTGAAGATTCCCACAACCAGGCCGTGGGAACTGGCGGCATATGTGCCTTTTGGCGGATGGAACGAATGTCCTGAAGTGGAAGAAATGATGGCTGTCTGTAAATACTGGTTTGAAAAATATGGGGCGGTACCTGTAACAATTTCTCATGATGTGATGGAAATGCGCGTACCGGCTCCGGTTGCGGAACAGGATGCCATGCAGGCGGCCAGAGAGCATTTTGCGTTCTGTCCGGACAGAGTGTATCAGGGTTCAGAGACTTTAAGCGCACTGGCGGCATGTATTGCCGCGTCTGAGATATGGTATTTCTGGTGGGATTAAGCGGAACCCGAAAATCAAGGAGCTGGATGTCGTTGAAAGGCGGTCTTAGGCAAGTTTGGAACTAAAGTTCCCAAAATTGAAATCAGTGTCCGCCAAAGACGGGCATGGGGTGTA
>CAZSGT010000523.1:0-2018 GCA_964606215.1 uncultured Lachnospiraceae bacterium | reverse complement strand
TTTCAGCAGTTCGTGGGTGAGAGAAATCCTCTCACGGCATCTGTGCCCGAAGTTGCCTTCCTCGTACATAGAGGTACCTTTGAACTGCTCTTCCGTGTAATAATCGGCGCAGTTCAAAATGCCCTCAATCTTATCGGGATGGTACACACGAAACAGAGCGCAAGCCGTTTTGATGTCAGGGGCTTCAACCTCTGTCCAACCGCCGATGAACGGCAGGTTTTCGCTTGTCCCGTAGGTAAAATAGACTTTCATCGTTACTCCTTTTCCGGGAAGCACTCGCTGGCTTCCCATGCGTCGGCGGTTTTGATGCACTCGTCGCAGCCGACTATTGTGTCAAGGTTCTCCATGGAGCGGTAAACCGTATCGCATTCAGCGCCGCAGACGGGGCAGCGGGGATATGTAGGCGCCTTGCCGTCAGGGTAGCCGGTTCGCTCCATATTGCGGATTACGGGGTGATCAGGAATGCTTTGGCTCATTCTGTGCCTCCTTTAGCGAGTACCTGGCATAGCTTGTCTTTTCGCCGTAGCGGTTCTTTCCAGTCTCCGTAACGACGACGATGTTGTGACCCAAACTCTTCAAGTCGGAGATACGGGACGCAAGACGCATAATGCCGTATTCCTGCATAGCTTCAAGCGATGTGATGGAGCCGAAGTCGTTCAGGTGGCGCAAGATACGCTCACACTGTGTAAGCCCGGTTACAACCGCTTTCTCGCAGAATGGCGGAGCTTCAAAAGGTCGAAGGGATGATACCGGCACTTCACCGGGAAAACTCACAGTCACCCCGTAGGCATCGCAGATCGCCTTTAGTCCGTCAGGGTGGATTGTGATGCCGTATTTATCCCACGCCTCGCATTGAGCCAATAGCTGGCGGTTGAACTTCGGGAAGACCTCACGCACGACCAGGGCGGCATCTTTCGCCATAACTCCTGTCTGCTGACGGATTTCCCTCAGGCGCAGGCACGGGTTGACATTCCCCGGAAGACCTGATACAATTTCGGAAGTACAAATAGTGCTATCTTGAGAGGGCGTCTCCGCGGCATCGGAGGCGTCTTCTCGTTTTTCTTGGCAGTCGCAGCGTTCACCGTAGTCAAGGTGTGCTCCGCAGTGGGGACAGGTCTTATAATTCGCCACAGATATTCCTCCTTTCCGGATTGAGTATTGGTCGCGCAAGACATCACTTTGTCTGGGGCTTTTTCAGCTTGACAATGCGGGTACGAACCATCGTGCCACTATCCTTGAAAGCTCCCTCGTCCAGTCGGACCATCTCGGCATTGTGGCTGTCGAGGAAATCGCGGAACTCCTCGGCTTTCTTGTTCGACCAGAAAAACGGGCTCTCCGATACCACAGAAACGAGAATGCCTCCGGGGACAAGGATGCTGTAAGCGGCAAGAATGTGGTCGATGTCCTGCTGCCTCGTAAAAGGCGGGTTCATCACAATTCGGCTCCACTCATGCTCAATGCCGTCGTCCTTGGAAAACTCCAAGAAGTCAACGCCAGTCATGGCGGTATAGGGTTTGTCCTTGAGGTAGTGGCTCATGTCCGGGTTAAGCTCCACGCAGTACAGGGATTTAACACCAGTCTCAAAAATGACATCAGCCAAATCACCTTTCCCGCAGGACGGCTCCAGGACAATGCAGGTATCGTCCAGCTCAGCCATCTGGCACATCTGTTCCGCGACATGGCGCGGCGTGGGGAAGAACTGGTACTGCTTTTTGAGGTCGACCGTCTCACCTGTCATAAGGACATTGTTCAGCAGTTCGGCGAGGTCGCCGTCTGCAAACACATGACCCTATGCCTTTCTGTCCCACTTGCCGCCGATATTGACCAGCACCTTGTTCACGGCCTGATAGGTGGCGCGGTCAAGCTGTCGGTCGGGGAGAAAGAGGGTGTTCCCCTCAATTCGGCACTCTCCGAGAATGCCGAGGATGTTGTCTGCTATCTTGCTCATTGATAGCGCTCCTTTCGTTTCTTGGCGGCCTCTGCCGCCTTTTTCTTTTTTCGCTCGGTAAGCCATTGCT
>CAZSGT010000522.1:0-2037 GCA_964606215.1 uncultured Lachnospiraceae bacterium | reverse complement strand
TTCCATGCGCATAGTTTTGCCGGCATCATAGACTGCCTGTGTGGCAGCCGGATTGTGTGACCATCCTCCAAACCGATAGCCGGTTAGTTCTGCCTGTGGTTCTGGTAACAGAACCGTCTCGCCGTATAAGGTCTCTATAGAAGCAGGCGCAGCTGGAATGTTTATGCCCGCACAGGAAGCCGCATGTCTGGGATTCATGTCGAAGGTGAGATGGCGCACATTTCTCTCGTAATTCAGGTGTAACAACAGGCTGCCGTCACCATCTAAATTGTGGGAGGAGAGGGAATCCTCGGCTGTATAATGAAAGCCTTCATAGGAGTAATCTTCCGGTGAAACGGATACCGTGGTGTCTGTGGTTCCATAGCGTTGGAAAGATGCCACAGTTTCGTAGATATCTGCCAGATTTTTTTGACGGATTTCCACAGTGTAGGGTGTATTGGTATTTGGAATCCAGGATGCAGTCAACAGAGTATCCTCTGTAAATACAGAAGAATCTGTGGAATGAATGGTTGCCCCCTGGTGGTTTAGCCATCCGTTAAACTGGTAACCGGTGCGGATGGGTGAACATAAAAGGGAGAGAGGACTATCGTAAACAGCCTGAAACTCTTTTGCCAGCAAGTTGCCACCCAGGGGGTCCAGCGTTACTTTGACAGACAGCGGAGTAAAAAACCGATACACGGTACAGCCCCCTGTTGTGACTTTCTGATTGCTGCAGGAACTATAACAGTAGCCTTTATAATATGTGTTTGGAGTCTCGATTGCACCAAAAGCACTGCCGTACAAAGTACTGTCATAGACAGCGGTGGAGTGAACCGTACCAAGTTCCTTGCCGTTTATGGATTTGTCAATGCAGGTAACGGTGTAAGTTCTGGGATTCCAGTGGGCATATAACGTCTGATTGGCTTCGCAGTTGTTTATGTGGCTGGCAGAAATCTGGATTCCGCCTTCCGCAGAAGTATACCATCCCATGAAGGTATAGCCTGCCCGCTCCGGCACGGGAAGATGTTCCAGTGTATGGTTATACCGCACAATAAGAGACCTGGCTGAAGTATTGCCGCCATTAGCGTCCAGGGTATATACCGTGTAATCAGAGTAAGCACCGGTCACCTGAATGTCCAGGTTCATATAGAAGATATTGATACCGGCATTGTATATATAGCGGGTGCGGTTTTTGATAGCGTTGGTCAGCTGGATGGTTTCATCATCTGACAGCGGAAATGTATGGATGCTTCCTCCAATATGGATTTGGGCGTCTACGGATATTTCGTCCAGAATTATTTTGTCAGGAATGGCAGAAAAATCCATAACAAAACTTTGGTTTGTGATATCTGGGAAAAAAGAAGCATTTCCAGTAATGATTTTGTCCATGGTTCTGTAAGAGGCGGTTTCCAGTGCACTGGTAGCAGGATATGCTTTTTCGGTGGTAAAGCAATGATATGTGCAGTGGGCATTCCCCACATTTTCAAAAGACAGGGTTACCTCCGGGGAAATCCATAAACTGGTGTATGTGTTTGTTCCGTTTTTCGTTAGATATTGATAGTTGTAGGGTTTTTTCACGTTTGGGTACAAATCTGCCTGTGCACCATCCAGTCCCTTGCCATAGACGGCAGTCTCAAATTCATAGGCTCCAAAGTCTGGTGAAGGGCTGGAGGAAGCGGCATGAGAGTAAACCGGAGGAGCGATTCCGGTTAGCAAAAGTGTAAAAATAAGTAATAGTGATAATATACGATATTTCATAAAAGACCTCCTTTGGAAATAAAAATTGGGCAGAACGAAATCTCCAATTAAGCGGGAAACCATATCTGCGTTGTGGGAAAGACAAGCTTGACTTTTTCAAATCGTAACACAAAAGATAATTGTAATCAATGGACGAAAACAATAAAAATGAAACTTGTGTTTGTGTAAGTTGACGAAAACGAGAGCTGAAAGTGATAAAGTGTAGAAGTTTCTGTAAAAGAATTGTACATTTTGCCTTCGGGTAACCACGAGCGTCACGCTTCGCGAGACTGCCCGAGTTTGCGGGCGCGCTCGGATAGT
>CAZSGT010000521.1:0-2052 GCA_964606215.1 uncultured Lachnospiraceae bacterium | reverse complement strand
ATTTGTTTATATGGGATTGCGTTTTAAGAATCCCAGTGATGAACCGGAAAATTTCCGGGATGCATTTAAGGTGCACAAATATATTGATCCGGTGGGGGTAATTTTCAGTATGATTGCCTATGCGGGAATATCCAAACCGTACCGGTACCGTCTGAAAGAGCAGCGGGAATATCTAATCCTGGGTATTACCGGTTTTCTGACGCTGGCATGTTTGTGTGTGGGAAGCGTGCTGTGGCTGCGTATGGAGTTTGGAGGCATGGAAGGACTGCTGGCGTTGGAGAACACAAAGATTGGCGTGGCCATGCTGCTTTCCCTTTTTTTGCAGTATGTATTTGTGATTTCTGCAGGAATGGGAATTGTAAACCTGTTTCCTATATCGACAACGGATATGGGTTTTTTGGTGGCTGGCGCATCTATGCCGAAATACTTTTTGTGTATTCTTGCAGACGCCAGAATGAAGCTGTTATTTTTTCTGGTAGTAATACTGGGGCTTATTCGGATTGTCACATTATATATGCTGCAGATACTGTTGATGTAAGAAAACGAGGCGGAAAAGACGGAGGCTGAAGATGGGTATTCTGGTAAAATTAGATGTTTTTGAGGGGCCGATGGACCTTCTTTTACATCTCATAGAAAAGAATAAAATTGATATTTATGATATTCCCATTGTGATGCTGACAGAGCAGTATATGGAGTATATCCAGACAATGGAACACAAAGATATGGATGTGATGAGTGAGTTTCTCGTGATGGCAGCCACCTTAGTGAAAATCAAGTCCAAGATGCTTTTGCCCGTAGAAGTAAATGAAGAGGGAGAGGAAATCGACCCCCGGGCAGAGCTGGTAGAGCGTCTGTTGGAGTACAAGATGTTTAAGTTCGCATCGCTGCAGTTAAAAGACAGAGAGCAGGATGCGTACCGGGTGGTATATAAAAAACCCACCATACCGCCAGAGATTACGGATTTTGAAGAAAAGGTTGACATTGGCGAGCTTTTGTCGGATGTAACCCTGATAAAACTGCAGGCAGTCTTTCATTCAGTCATGAAGAAGCAGGTAGATAAGATTGACCCCATTCGCAGTAAGTTTGGTAAAATTGAGAAAGAACCTGTAAATTTAGAGGAGCGAATCCAGTTCATTCTGGAGTTTGCCGAACTGCATAAACAGTTTTCATTCCGTAAACTGATGGAAGCCCAGCCGGACAAAATGACATTGATTGTAACATTTCTTGGCATACTGGAGTTGATGAAGATAGGAAAATTATCCATTGTGCAGGAAGAAATCTTTGATGATATTTATATTACATATGTGGAACAGGAGGGAGCCTTATGACAATTCACGAATTAGAAGGGATGATAGAGGCCATTTTATTTACGTTGGGCGAGGCAATTGAACCCTCCAGACTGGCACAGGCAACAGAACAGGATGAGGAGACCATCCGCAGGGTCATCCGTTCCATGATGGACAAATATGCGGAAAAAGAACATGGTATACAGATTGTGGAGATTGACGGGGCATTTCAGATGTGCACGAAACCGGAGATGTATGATGTGCTGATTAAGATTGCCCATGTACCCAAGCGCCATGTGCTGACAGAGGTCATGATGGAGACCCTGGCAATTATCGCCTACAAGCAGCCCATTACCAAAGCGGAGATTGAACATATCCGCGGGGTGAAGACTGACCATGCGGTAAACAAGCTGGTGGAATACAATCTGATTTGTGAGGCGGGCAGGCTGGATACGCCGGGACGTCCCATATTGTTTAAGACCACAGACGATTTTTTGCGCAATTTCGGCATCGAGTCTCTGAAGGAACTTCCGGTGTTAGGACCGGAACAGCTGGAGGATTTTAAACACCAGGCGGAGCAGGAAGCTCAATTGCAGCTGGATATTTAGCGAAAAATTTGTGAAAAAACTTTACATAACTGCAAAGTTATGGTATTCTTTAGAAGTTGCAAACCGGCACTCCGGATTTGGATTCTCCAACCGGTTCGTAGTGTCAGGCATTTATATTATTTTTCAGGAGGAAACAAACATGATTAGCAAAGAAAGAA
>CAZSGT010000520.1:0-2058 GCA_964606215.1 uncultured Lachnospiraceae bacterium | reverse complement strand
TATCCTGACAGACCCATAGTGGAACCATGGAAGTGTCATTACCATAACGGCAGAATGTGCCTTGAGATACTGAAGCGGGTGCGAGAATTGAAATAGAGAGGGATGCAGACAATGATACATGAAAAATATTTTGAAATGAGCAGGGAGCAGGAAAAGTTCCTTGGCAGAAAGAACGTAAAAGCCAATTCTTTTTATAATGGTATTTATGATCGCTATGTCTATCCTGTGCTGACAAGGGAGCATATTCCCCTGACCTGGCAGTACGATCTGAATAAGGAGAGTAACCCTTATTTTATGGAACGTCTGGGTGTCAACGCAGTGATGAATTCAGGTGCGATTTATTTGAACGGGAAATATTATCTGGTAGCCCGTATAGAGGGGAATGACAGGAAATCCTTTTTTGGCGTGGCGGAAAGTGACAATGGGGTGGATGGGTTCCGGTTCTGGGATTACCCGATTTTGTTTGAGGATACCTGCCCAGAGGAGACAAATGTATATGATATGCGCCTGACACAGCATGAGGATGGCTACATCTATGGCGTATTCTGTTCCGAGAGCAAGGACAGGACGGTGGATGATTTATCTGCAGCTGTGGCAGCAGCGGGAATCGTGCGCACGAAGGATCTGAAGCACTGGGAGAGGCTGGATAATCTTGTGACGCTCCACTCACCCCAACAGAGGAATGTAGTGCTGCATCCGGAATTCGTGGACGGCAAGTATGCTATCTACACCAGGCCCATGGATGATTTTATTGAGACGGGAAGTGGTGGCGGTATCGGCTTCGGACTCTGCGACGATATTACCCATGCGGTGGTGGATATGGAGAAAATGACCAGCCTTCGCAAGTACCATACCATCACCGAGTCCAAGAACGGCGCAGGCGCGGTTCCCATCAAAACAGATGTGGGTTGGATCCATATTGCCCATGGAGTGAGAAATACGGCGGCAGGGCTGCGGTATGTGATTTATGCTTTTGCCACGGCTCTGGAGGACCCTTCCAGAGTCATCGCTGAGCCTTCCGGCCTGCTGATCGGACCCAGAGGGGATGAGAGAGTGGGCGATGTATCCAATGTGGTGTTCACCAACGGCGCTGTTGTCAATGAGAAGGAAGAAGTGTTTATCTATTACGCTTCCTGTGACACAAGACTTCATGTGGCCGTCACCACGCTGGACAAGCTGAAGGATTATGTGTTCCATACTCCCTCAGACCCCGGCAGGAGTGTGGAATGCGTTGCACAAAGATGCGGGCTGATTCGGAAGAACCTGGAGCTACTGTCAGGAGACGGTATTGCTAATATCCAGTCATGAAAGCAGGGAGATTACATCTGGTTTCAGCATCCTTATACCATTACTCTGGATAAGTTGCCCACCGTCTCAACTCTCATTTGAGCCTTTCTAAAAAAGGAAGTTATTGTATTTTATGCTTTGGTCAAGGATAATATAAGCAAGCCGGCTGAAACAAATACAGAAAAGATTCAGGATGTGCGCAATGGGCTTGATCCGGGCGTAAAAACTACCATTCTGGAATAGGAGGGCAAACTATGAATATAATTGGCAAAAATATAAAAAAGCTTCGCGAGGAGCGTATGGTGACACAGGAGCAGCTTGCATCAAAACTTTCTGTTTCTTATCAGGCTGTGTCAAAATGGGAAACCACGGAAACGGTTCCGGATACTATGCTGCTACCTCAAATTGCTGATTTTTTTGAGGTTTCCATTGCTGATCTTTTCAAGGAAAATATGGTGGCATATCGTCATAGAGGACAGCGTTTAATTGCTCTTTATGAGCGAAATCCCGGCAGGGAGGCTTTTGCCGCTGCGGAAACAGAAATGCTGAAAATTATTGAAACTTAAAACAGTGATTACATCGGTGCTTGCCGTATCAATATCATTGACAGGTTGTGCGAAGAAGGAGACGGAACCGTCCCAGAGCGATAATTTACCGCCGGTAGATACGGAGAAAACAGATGAAAGTCTGGAAAGCGATACATATGAAACCAGAGCATATGAAGCGGAAGAACAATATGTAAAAATGCTGGGGCGCACACACAATGAGAAC
>CAZSGT010000519.1:0-2058 GCA_964606215.1 uncultured Lachnospiraceae bacterium | reverse complement strand
CAATACGAAAACAGTCGTGTCCATCAAATGCTGCCCGGATAATGTCCGCACTTTTTACCAGCATATCATCTCCCTGGTGATGCCCCATATTGTCGTTGACGTATTTCAAATCATTCACATCAAACATCACAATTCCAATAGCGTCAATGTCATCTTTTGTCTTCTCCAAATCTACCAGATGCTCCTGAAAAGAGGTCCGGTTTCCAATCCGGGTCAGACCGTCAATGTAGGCAAGCTGCGCCACAAACTCCGACTGTACCCCGAGTTTCACCGCATTGATGGTCTTTTCCAAACTGGAGCTACCAAAACACAGGATAAACAACAGCAGGCCAATCCGCACAAACATGGCGCTGTCCGTACCATTCCCATAATAATAGCGGATGATATCTGCCACAGCAGCGACAGAAATAGCGCTAAGGCCTATAGTTCTCAGAACACGATATATATTACGGCTTTGTTTGTCACTGACAACCACGGAATTACGGATAATCGTATACAATAAAATGATAGCACTCACAGCCAGCATCACATGGCTGACCGACAATGTTTCGTGGATATCTGCAATATGTAAAAAATGCATTCCCCAACACAGAACAAACACGGCAATAGAGGTGTTACAAATCAGTGGCACCACAATCTTATGCCGAAATCCAAAGGCCGCATCCAGATACAATGTGGTGGGAATCGGAATCAGCATCAACGCCCCGCAGGACACCACCTGCATCAGACGGTTATCCCCCAGATAGAACTGCACCAGATTTGTTTCGGATGTACACCAGAGGGCGATTGACAGTGCAAACAGCCCCAGATAACGGAGTTCGTGGTTCTTCTGGGACCGCATGTTAATCGGAATATCTGCCACGATTAACAATATTCCAATAAACAAAAGCAATATACAGGTGACAAATGCAACCATTTTATCACCAATCGTATTTAAAATTACTGCCCCCGGCTGGGCAATATGTATATAATCCATGCAGGCACGGGAACCAGCATACACGTATGTAACCCGTACCTCAATTTGTTTTCCTGCATCCTTTACCGGAATCTTCACATAATTCCACTTTGTTCCATAGGATTGGGTATAAATGGGACTCTCCGGCACATAGGGGTCATAGAGCAGCTCCCCGTCAACATATACCTGAAAAAAAATATTCTTACTCCGAAAACACAGCGCATCTCCCTCTTCTATATCCTCTGGAATAATATTATAAATAGAAAACTCTTTCCCGGGCTCCGTGTTTTCCACCTTATTCAGCTTATTCAGAAGCACTGTGTTTCCTCCCTCTGTAAACCAGCCCTTCTCATAATCCATGCCCTCCGTGAAAAAATCTTCCACCGGAGCCGGCCCCTGATACTGCCAAAGCGGCAATACAACCATCATTACAAAAAACAAAAACATAGCTGCATAAATAATATTATACAACCCATATCGATTCTTCATTCTTTTATCCCCTCTTGCATGACTACAGATACATAAAAATCATTATAACATACTTTCTATACGAACAGAATCCTTCTGCTACACAATCAAAATGCTGGCACAGGACAAATCATTCATTAAATCATATACTGTGCCACTCTTAATTCCAACTACAGTAGGACGCAGTACGGATTCCGGATGATTCTCCACAACACACGCCTCCTCGCCGTTGCTTAACTGCACCACAGAATCTACCGGATATAAAATCACACTTTCAAGAAAGCTCCGCATTGCCTTAATATCCAGTTCCTCCGTCATCGACATGATAATTTCAATAGCGTCGCGCTGTGACATCCCCTTCTTATATGGACGTTCCGTTACTAACGCATCATACACATCCACCACCGACAAAATCTTCGCATAGGGAGAAATTTTCTCCTCCGTCACTCCCAACGGATATCCTCTCCCATTCATTTTCTCATGATGCTGCAGAACCGCCGTTGCAATCGACATCTCAAAATCGTCTTTCTCTTTCAAGATATGGTATCCATACACAGAATGCTGCTTCATAATCTCAAATTCTTCGTCTGTAAGCCGCGCCGGTTTATTCAAAATCTCCAGCGGAATTTTGGATT
>CAZSGT010000518.1:0-2059 GCA_964606215.1 uncultured Lachnospiraceae bacterium | reverse complement strand
CAGCCCCACCCGAGGATTGTATGCCATGGCGTTAATGGTAAAATCCCTGCGCTCCAAATCCAGCCGCAGATTATCCGGAAACGCCACCTGGTCCGGATGCCGGTTATCTGAATACTGTCCGTCAATGCGGTATGTGGTCACTTCATAGCCGGTTTTATTTATCATAACCGTAACGGTGCCATGGGCAATACCGGTGTCAATGGTCTTGTGGAAACACGCCTTTATCTGCTCCGGCTTTGCGGAAGTGGTAATATCCCAGTCCTCCGGCTGCCTCCCCAGAATTGCGTCCCGGACACATCCTCCCACAGCATAGGCTTCATATCCATGCTGTTCCAGGATGTGAATAATCTTATGTACGGCGTCCGGCAAATGCGTATTCCATGTTTTTTCCAGTTCCCTCACCTCCCCGATTGGATTTACTTTCGCAAAAATGACAACTATCCTTGTCAAAAGCATCATAGCATAGACAAAGATAGTCGTCAAGAAGTTTCTATTTTTCTCCATCAGAAGGATTCAGGAAGAAAAATTCATTGTCTCTGTTTTCGGTGTCAAACATACCATTATACTGCAAAATCTTATAATCATTGATGGCGTCGCTATACTCGGATTTCTGTCTCAGGGTACGCACCTTTCCATCGTCTCCGATATATGCCTCTCCGGTGATAACCGGAACTTTTTCATACATATCCAGCAGGAACTTGTTGTAGCCAGTGAGATTTGCTCCCATAATATTCAACATGTAGGAGGACAGATAATTGGCACTGATATCCATATCCTGCTCCTCTTCGATATCATAGTTTGCCCAAAGTACAAAAGGCGTCTGATACATCTGCTCATTCTGCTGGGTAGACAAAGTCGATAACTTTTTGCCACCATAAATCGCACGGTAAAAGCTGTCGCTGATAGACGGCTGGTGGTCGCCGAACATAACAATAATGGTCTTTTCGTCCACATTTTTAAAGTAGTCCAGCAAATCCTTGAATGCATCATCTGTATATTTAATCAAGGTCAGATACTGGTCTGCCTCCGCCTTTGAATCCATGCTCTCATCCGTAACAGTAATCTCCGGTTCCACAAAACCTCTGTTGCCCTTGTATCCACCATGGTTCTGCATGGTTACATTAAAGGTATAGAATGGCTTGTCCGTGTTTTTCCGGGTTGCTTCGTATTCGGAAATAATTTTATCAAAGTCTGCTTTATCTGAAATAAAGTTGCGGACATACTCCGCATTCTCAAAATCCGTCTCCGACAAAAATCCCTCGAAACCTAACAGCGGATATACTTCCGTTCGTTTCCATCCAGACGCCATGTAAGGATGCATAGCCTTGTTGTAGGCATATCCCTGAGCTTTCAGCGAATAGGTCAGGGACGGTATGACTTCCTTAACATAGGTGGTATATGCCACACTGCGGTATGTGAAAAATGCCATGGTATTACCGGTCAAAAACTCAAATTCCGAATTGGCGGTGTTGCCACCCCGTACTGATACATGCACCATTCCCTTTACGGTATCTTCCGTCAGACCACGGATATATGGCATGGGGTCTCCTGACATGGGAATGTCTCCATTGACTTCCAAATCGGAAAAGGCCTCATTCATAATACAAATAACATTTGGTAAATCCTCCTGCTCCGTCACTTTATCGGAAGGATATTTTTCTGTCAATGCCTTTACTGCATCCAGAGAGTATCCATCCGGCTTTTCCACTCTGGCGTATGTCCATGTCATCATAAAGGACAGTGCCGAACCGTTATAAGACCAGTCCATCACCGGGTTCCACAGACGGATACGAAGATTCTTGCTTTTCAGGAAGTCTGTCTGGAAAAACAGGGTATAGCAGCTGAGAATAACAACCACCATACCGCCGGCAAAAGCCAGACGTGGTTTCCACTTTAAGCCCTTATAGTTCTTTAAGGCAAGGGCACTAATGATAAATGCCGCCGTAAATACAATTGCCATCACCGTATCCATATTCAGCGCATATTCATAACTGTCTGCCACATTGGCAGCCGTGGCAATGGATGCAATATCCGTGGCAATAATAGGCGAACCACGGAA
>CAZSGT010000517.1:0-2061 GCA_964606215.1 uncultured Lachnospiraceae bacterium | reverse complement strand
ACAGGTATATTTATCCTTGGAAATACACGAAACAGAAAATACGTTCGAAAAAAGCATTGACAAACATCTGTTCGCATAGTATACTAATCGTATAAGAACAATTGTTCGGAAAATATGTTCGATATACGAAAGGATGCGATAGTATGAAGATGGGGACAGTTTTAACGGATGGATATGTATATTCCAGGACAGATACGTGGATGAACAATGGGCGCCGCACCCGCAGAAGGACGATTTTACGCAGACGGCAGAATGCTAAGTTTGTGCTGGGATTGTGTGTATGTTTATTCGGATTCTTGTTTCTATTACATTTTATGACCGGACCGGCAAGCGATGCTGCCAGTGCCAGCCATAAAGTGGTTTCCAGTGTGTATATCGAACCTGAGGATACTCTTTGGAGCATTGCCCAGGAGTATTATACGAAAGAGTGCGGCACCATGCAGGAATATGTGCAGGAGATTAAAGATACCAATGGTCTTTCCGGGGATGGGATTCATGCCGGAAGGTATCTGGTGGTTCCGTATTATATCATGGATTAGCTGTATCCTTTAAATACCTGAGGAAACGCTGATTAAAGTGTTTCCTGCGCCGGATTTGCGCCGCAAGGCGGCAAATTCATTTGCAAATCCGTGCGCATTCACCGGAGGTTCCAGGGAAACACTGATTAAATCGGAGGTTCCATGGATTTTATATGCAGAGTTAGGATGTTTGCCGCTGCATTGGCAGTGTCACTTCGTGTACCGACCATCAATATCCCTTTAGATTGCTGTGGAGCAGTGCATGGAAAATGTGGTCTTTCGCACCAGGATTTTCCACATCAATTTGATGCAGGAGCTCCTTTACATACTGGCGCTTCGTATAGCCGTCGGCTGGACATGGGTTCTTAATAACTGGCAGGTTCATTTTGTTTTTAAAACCAATAATGTCCTTTTCGTCGAGATAAATCATAGGACGGATGAGGGTAAGCTCCATGCGGTCCAGATAGATTTTCGGTGGAAAACAATGGTAGCGTCCTTCATAAATCATGGACATTATCACCGTTTCTACAAAATCATTTTTGTGATGGGCGTATGCAAGTTTGTTGCACCCCAGTGCTTTTGCTTTTTCGTTAAAGGCGCCCTTTCGCATTTTTGCGCACAGGGAACAGGGATTTGTTTCTTTTCGTTCCTTGAATATAATTTCTGCGATATTGGAGTGTACCACATGGAAGGGAACCTCCAATTGTTCACACAGGGTCTGTATCTGGGAGAAATCCAGTTCTTCAAATCCCAGATGGACGGCAATTGCCTCCAAAGTGAATGGTTTCGGATAGAATCTTTTCAACCCTGCCATAGCATATAAAAGTGTCAGGCTGTCTTTTCCTCCGGATATTCCGATTGCGATGTGATCTCCCGATTCTATTAAATTAAAATCATCGATGCCTTTTCTGGTGTAGCTGTATAACTGTTGTAATTTCATTTCAATCCCCATTTCTGAGCGATTTATCGCGAAGAACCGCACGAGAAATCTCGGAGAGTTTCTCGTTGTCGGAACAAAGCTATTTGTTTTCGCTCAGAAACAAATAGCTTTGTGTAAAATCAGTGCATCGGCATGATTTTACACCCTAAACCCCATTTCTGCATAGTATGTATGTCTGTGTTATGCACAAACAATATTATTATATCTCCTATGGATAAAAAAAGCCACAAATATATATAAGGATTCGAAGCATAAAAAGGAATTTTGACATCCGAATTATAAAATCTATCTTTAAAATGCCATGAAATTACATATTGTGTCCTTTTTTGTTACATGCTAAAATAGAGCAGTGTGACAAAGTTTTACCATACCTGAATGTTAATATGTATTCTATACTAGTAGAAAAGGAATGAGAGAATGACAGGAAGAACATACGATAACAAGTGGAAAAGCAAATTCTTTAAAAGTCTTTATTTTCTGGGAATTATGGGACTTCTGATGATTTGTATGATGGGCAACTCTATGGAAACCCAAGCCGCTACAAAACTAAAATTAAAATACGATGGCAAGTCGAGCTTATATGCTACCGCCACAGCGATGCCT
>CAZSGT010000516.1:0-2067 GCA_964606215.1 uncultured Lachnospiraceae bacterium | reverse complement strand
GTTACAGGCGCTTGTATGGCGATTTCTAAACGAACTATTGAGGATACAGGAACTTTTGATGAAAGGCTGAGTATATGTGGAAGTGATGTTGAGATTTGTCTGCGCGCATACGAGAGTGGACGAAACAATCTCTATTTGGCGAATACGAGACTGTATCATCTGGAGTCAAAAAGCCGTGACAGTTATATACCGGACATTGATTTTCAGTTATCTTATGAATGCTATAAAAACTGCAGGGAGTTTGGAGACCCATACTATAATGTAAACTTAGACATAAATTCATATATTCCGAAGGAGAATGTCGAGAACATGGATTTTGCAAAAATAAAGAATCATTTGAAGAATAATCGATTTACTGCAAAGACATATGAAAAATTGCGCAATAAAATAATGATACCGTCTGCAAACAGTGTGGCAACGATTCCTGAAATTCAGGAGATAGTGGGCCGGGAAGTACATGAAAAGCAGGAGAAGATACGATTGAATATTCTTGTACCTTCGGTTGACATAGTACATGTATTTGGTGGGATAGCAACTGCATTGAAGTTTTATGAGAAAATATGTGACACAAATAACTTTGCAAGAAGAATTATTGTAACGGATGCGCCTGTAAAAGCAGATACAATGATTACCTTAGATGGGTATAGCGTAGTTTCTTCAGAGGAAGATTTGTTAGAGGATTATCAGATTGTATCATTTTCCAATAGATATGGAAAGACCATCCCAGTTTATGAAAATGATGTGTTTATGGCGACTGGATGGTGGACAGCATATACGATAGCGGATGTAATTCGCTGGCAGAGCGAAGTATATAGCCAGGAAATAAAGCCTTTAGTGTATATGGTGCAGGATTATGAGCCGGGATTTTATCCATGGTCTTCACGTTATTTAATGGCAGATAGCACATATAAGATGGAGATGCCGACGATTGCCATTTTAAATTCAGCTCAGTTAAATGAGTATTTTGAAAAAAATATGTATAAATTTGCACACAAATTTTACTTTGAACCTTCATTAAACGAGGAGCTGCGAAAACATCTGGAAACTGGTGCAGATGTGGTCAAACGTAAGAAACAGATTCTGGTATATGCAAGACCGGGCGTTGAGAGAAATGCATTTGCTCTGCTTGTGGCAGCATTAAGAAAATGGGTAGAAATACAGGAAGACGCCGGAGATTGGACCATTTTGGGAGCAGGGGAATCATTTGAGGATGTAAATTTGGGGAATGGAAAAATTCTAAAATCTATCGGAAAGGTTTCTTTGAAGAAATATGCAGAAATTATGTTGGAAACGAAAGCGGGAATTTCCCTGATGGTATCACCGCACCCCAGTTATCCGCCGTTGGAGATGGCAACTTTTGGAGTGAGGGTGATTACGAATACGTATGCCAATAAAGATTTGGCGTCATTTAGTGACAATATTATTTCTGTTTCCAATTGCTCCGCATTAAATATTGCGAGAGAATTGAATCGAGCTTGTAATGGTCCGGAAGGAAAAATAGTCCAGAATTCTGATTATGTTGCAGGAAAAAATGAAGACATGTGGGATGTCATTGCAGGTAAGGTTGGCAGCATTTTGAAATAATTTATGCAAGAGAAACTGTTTTGAATAAAGGAATGATAAAAATGCAAAAAAATTTAAAAGAATATATATGTGTATATATACTGGTATTGCTATGTGTATTTTTTGTAATGAATATATATATGCATATTGGATTAGCAGATAATAGTTCTTATTTGTCGGAAAAGCTGCCAGTGCAGTCCTATATGGGTTATACATTGCAAGACAACAATTTTATTATGCAGACAGAAGACCCCCAGCTTTATATAACATTGGCTGGTTCAAAAGAAATATCTGGCGTGCAAATTTGTTTTTCTCAAGCCATAGATACGGATATGGAGGTGGAAGTATATCATCTTTATCCACTCCAGCCAAATACGGAGAGGCTCAAGCGCTATTATGAGCTTTGGGTCCCGGTAGTTAAGGTATAGACAAATTTTGCAGTACAGTCATTCTTAACATGCAAAGGCCAGCCCCGGTGTATCATCCGGGGCTGGTTTGGCTTTT
>CAZSGT010000515.1:0-2073 GCA_964606215.1 uncultured Lachnospiraceae bacterium | reverse complement strand
ACATCGAGTATACGATGTCCCTGCCGGTAGTGCGCAGAGCCATGCCCATAGTGTTGTAGAGCGCGGGGGAAGGGATGTCCGGCTTCATGCAGTTGTCGACCTTCAGATAGTCCACATCCCATGATGCGAATGTCTGCGCGTCGACGAACTCGTGCTCGAAGGAGCCGGGGAATCCCGCACAGGTGTACGGTCCGGAGCAGGTGTACATCCCGAACTTGAGGCCCTTCGAATGGACATATTCGGCAATCGCCTTCATTCCATTCGGGAACTTCTCGGGATCGGCGACGAGCAGCCCGTTTGCGTCACGCTCGCGAAGAGACCAGCAGTCGTCGATCACGACATACTCGTAGCCCGCGTCGCGAAGTCCGGTGTCGACCATCGCGTCTGCGATGCCCTTGATGAGGCCCTCATTTATATCTGCACCGAAGGTGTTCCATGAATTCCATCCCATTGGCGGTTTTGTTATCAGCATGATATTCTCCGTTTCTCTTGGTCTTTATGTAGCTTATTGACATTGTCGATCATTGCGTATCTCGTTGATCTTCACATAGGTGTTTGAATTTCGGCGAGCGCCTTATTGCGGCGATTTCGATACCTTCATGCGGTATATTTTGAAGGTATACGCCTCGGGGTCCACGCCCAGTACGTCATAGTGATCGAGGATCTGATCGCCGGATACGATATCGGTCATGTTGAACTTCACCCCGGTCAACTCGTGGGTACCGAAGCGGTAGAATTCGCACGGTATGTGCACGCGCTCGGTTCCGAAGTTGAAAAATGCGATCGCGTACTCACCGTTCTCGAGGTGCCGGAAGAAGGAATACGCCTCCAGATTCTTCTGCACGCGATATGGCGGACGGCATTCAGCGTCCTGATCTAGTGCGATCAGCTCGCGGTTTGTGAGGATCGCCTTCGCACTTTCGGAGAGTGTGCGGATGTCACAGCTTATGAAAAGCGGGCTCTGGAAGAAGCACAGCGTGGCGAATTGGAGGCTTTGCTGTTCTTCGGTGAAGATGTCGAGCCCGACATTCAGCGTGTCGATTTCCGAGATGCACCCGGGAACGCTCGGCGTGCCGCACTCGTAATATTCCTTCGCGATCTTCATGAAGCGCGTGTAGTCGCGGCTCGTGCCCCACGCGTAGCGGTAGGTGTCGGCGCCGGTAGCGTAGATCTGCTTCGGGACACGCTCGTCGCCGCGATTGCAGGCGGCAAGGAGCATCTCGCGCCCGGTCGCGCGAATCGCCATCGACATACGGTTGTACAGCGCCGCGCGCGGGATATCGTGGGCGATATTTTCCTCGCTGTCGGTGTTGCAGTCGTACTTAATGTAATCCACGCCCCATGATGCAAACAGCGCCGCATCCGCGAACTCTGTGTCAAAAGAGGAGGGGATCAGCCGGTCGTTGACCCACTGCGGTACAGAATAAAGCCCGAATTTAAGCCCTTTCGAGTGGACGTAATCCGCGAGCGCCTTCATGCCGGAAGGGAATTTCGCGCTGTCGGCGATGATATTTCCGTCCACATCGCGTTCTGTGGTCATCCAGCCGTCGTCGACGATCAGATAATTGTATCCGAGATCGCGAAGGCCGGACGCCGCAAGAGCATCTGCGGTCTCCTTTATCAGCGTTTCATTGATATCTGTTCCGAAGGCTTTTTCACTTGTCCAGCCCATCGGCGGTGTTCTTGTTATCATAATTGATCTCCGTTTCGCTTTTATGAGATACCTAATGGTATCACATGACGTGTGTAAAGTCAAGATTTTTCGGTGATCCGCCCTTGAAAAAAAACTGCGGTTGTGATAAAATGTAAATAGGATGCCGTTATGTTTGGATAGCGCTCGATTATATTTGCAAGCTTGATCGGAGGATCTCAGAGTGAAATTTTTAAAACGAAGCTTTAAATGGATCATGCTGTTGCTGCTGCTTTCGGCGATTTCTTTGTGGATCGCGGCGACAAACTCTGATTTTGAGGTTGCAGAATATACGGTAAAGAGCGATCGCCTGCCGGCCTCCTTTGACGGCTTTCGTGTCGCGCAGATATCCGATCTGCACAGCGAAAGCTGGCCGAACCTTG
>CAZSGT010000514.1:0-2073 GCA_964606215.1 uncultured Lachnospiraceae bacterium | reverse complement strand
AACCGCCGCCGATTTATCTCCCGCAGTGGATACCACCAAACGGAGTTGATCGTATTCGTAAACCAAACGATAGCTGTTATTTGCGGCATTATCCTTACTGCTGGAATTAAACCACATTTTGAAATCGTGTGTGGACTTAATCATAAAGGACGCTTTTGTAAGCTTTTCGCCGAGGTCGATTGCTTGATTTGCGCGGTGGAACTTAACCGAGCCGTCGTCAAGGGCGTATACGATATCGCCGCCGTCGTTGGACGCGCCGTTATTGTTGGTCATATATTCCCAATTGGACGCAGCATAAACCTTGCCGTCTAATTCGGCAAGAGTAGGTTCGTCCTTTTCAACAATCGGGGGCGGCGTAGGTGTTTGTTTAAGCTTCCATTGCGCGGTTAGCGTTACATCGTTTTCAGGCATAGTAAACGTATCTCCCTTTTGATAAGTCTTAGAGCCGTCGCTCCAACCTAAAAACTCATATCCGTCCAGCGTAAACGTATTATCGGCAACCGTTACCTCGTCGCCGACTTTATATTTAAGCGTTTCGGGAGCTTCTCCCGTTGCAGTCGGATTACCCTTTGCGTAAGTAACCGAGTAAGTCGTCTCTTGGCAAGCGGATAAAACCGTAATCGCACTAATTACCAAGCAGATAACAAGACACAGCAAAACTATTTGTCTTTTCTTTGACATTTTGCCCTGTTCCCTCCTAAAAATATTATTTGCTTATTTAATACTTGTGTTAACATTTTTGTTAATGTTATGTTAACGTTATCATTATTTTAACACGCAAAAATACCAATGTCAATAGAGACTTTAAAATTTTTTTGAAAATTATCAATAATAATATATAAAAAAATCGGAATAATATTTTATAAAAACAAATAAAAGAAATCGAACCGTATTTTTATTAATACAAAGCCGTAACCATGTCGACGCAGGCTCTGTTGTGATCGCAAAAAGGAATACAACACACCAAAGCAGCCCCTTTTTAGTACGCGTGCAAATTGTTTTGTCGAATATACTGCGCTACTGTTTGCAGCGTTCGGTATACGCTATCGTTCGACAAAAAGCGCCGCGCCATTTAATAAACTTTTTGTATTGCCGAACTGTTACCTTATGCCGTACCGTTCTTCAAAGGCGCGCAGCATTTCGTCGCTCACACCCTCGCTTTGCAAGATTAACTCCATGCACTCAACATAAGCGTAAATTTTGCCAAGTAAAAAATCCGTATCGTAACCCCTGCGGTATTCCTCCCACGTCTCGTCCAACCATTTCAATATTTTTTCTTGCGCGCATATATCTACAGGCTGTTTGCTCAAAGATATTCACCTCCTTTACAAAAATTATCTGTTTGCTTTGGATTAAAAATATTCGACAAGTTTTCCCCAGATTGACCCCCAATAATATACCATCGGCAATACCCCGTAGACTTTGACATTATATCTACTAAGGTTTGATTGCGTTTGTTAATCTGTTGCGACAAAATTCGCCAAATTTCTACAAAAAGGTCGCCGCCAATGTCAAGCGGTAAACAACAAGCGTATTTGAACGCAAAAAACCGCAAGTCCAAATAGACTTGCGGCGGTTAAAAATATGTTTATAGTTATTACTTAGTTCGGCTTGTCCTCTATATACAAATTAGAAGCTGTTTTTTCCGAGCGTTCTCGATTTAATTTAATAGTTTGGCAAATTTTTCGAACGCGCTGATAAGCAGTCGCCTTGCAAATATTGTATTCTTCGCCGATTTCCTCAAACGTCATACCTAAATAAAATCTAGCGATGGCTATCTTCTTATCAAATTCCTCCAAAACGTCTAGCTGCATAAAAAACTCTACCTCGTTAAAGCTTTCGTCAACTTTTAGTTTACGCTCTTTAAGGAACTCGCCTTCCAAATAAGCAATCTTATCTTCTTTTTTATTGTAGTTGTAAGCGATATTTTGCACAATCCTGCACATCCAATTGTAGCCGTCCTTGTCGCAATCGTAGGACTGAATGTAGCTCCAAATTTTAACAAACGCGTCCGCGACGACGTCCTCGTCTAAAGACTTGTTTTTCAAGTAAAGTCTGGCAACGCTGCGCAAG
>CAZSGT010000513.1:0-2076 GCA_964606215.1 uncultured Lachnospiraceae bacterium | reverse complement strand
CCTGAGCCAATACAGATATGCCTGCCTGCTGCAATACATTTGACTGGGTATATTCCGTCATTTCCTCCGCCATGTCAACATCCTCGATCCGGCTAAGCGCAGATGTCAGATTCTCTTCTGCTGAATCCAGACTGGTAATGGCATGTTCCAAACGGTTCTGGAAGGCACCCAGCTGTCCGCGAACATTAGATACCATTGCAATAGCCTCATCCAGGCGGCTGATAGCCTCTCCCGCTCCCCTGGTACTACATACATTGATATGTGTCAGGTGCAGACTGTCCACATCCACACAGGGAATCTTTACCGTCATGGTCTGACCCTCATTAGCACCTACCTGAAGTATCAGGTTTCCTACATCCATAATATCGATGGTAGTCTCTAAAGGTACCGCTATCTGAGCCGGGTCTTTCGCCTCAAAATCAAAATTCGTCCGAATCGACATGGAAAATCCATTCAAATCCGTAATTGTTATATAATCACCGTCTGCGGTATACGTAGCTGTTTTTTCAAATCCATCTCCCAAAGACAGCTTTGTATCCGTACCTTCTGCCTCTTTCGTGGTAATACCCAATGCCGCAGTCAGTTCATCCGTACTGGCTTTAATGGAAAATCCTGTACGGGAACCGCTTTCCTTGGCTGTAAATACCATATTCCCACCAGCGTCCTTCGTAACATCCACGCCTACAATGTCTCCAAGGTTACGGATTTTCGTATACACATCATCCGCGGTATCTCCTGCTGCTAATGTTATAGTTTCGCCGTTAATTGCAAAACTTCCTGCTGTCAGCTGGGTAATCGCAACCGGTGCTCCAGTGCTGATTTCTGCCTTCTCCGCTTTTGCTGTTACGGTCAGTTTATACTGCTGTATGGGAACAAAGCTGCTGTAGGTCGTTACCTTTACCGCCTCTCTGTCTGTATAGCCTCTCTGGTCTAAAGAACCATCCAGAAGCTTCGTTTTATTAAACTCTGTATCCCTGGAAATCCGGTCTACTTCTTTTAAAAGGGAGTCGATCTCCGCTTGAATGCTCTCCCTGTCCTCCAAAGCATAAACTTCGTTCGCTGACTGTACGGACAGTTCTCTGGCACGCTGCAAGATGGAATGCAGCTCGCCAAGAGCAGCTTCCGCCGTCTCAATTACGGAAATTCCATCCAAAGCATTATCGGAAGAACGGCTTAATCCCCGAATCTGGGTTCTCATTTTCTGGGAGATCGCCATTCCCGCAGGATCGTCGGCTGCCACGTTAATTTTTAATCCAGAGGATAAACGCTGTACAGAATCTGCCACCCGGTTCTCTGACTTTGCTAACTGATTGTTCGCAATAATTGCGGATAAATTATGATTAATCTTCATTGTAAAACACCATCCTTAATTTCGATTCGTAGAGCAAAATGTTATTATATATAACTGAAGTACTACTATATTTATCGGTGAATTGCGTCTTTCTCTTTAGACAAGACTTTTCAAATTCTGCAGAAAACTTTTTGCCACTCCATAAAGTTCCCTGGTAAGTACTTTTTCGCCCTGTCCCTTTTCCGGCTTGAACTCTTCCAGCTTTTCTTCCTTCAGATACTCAATCTGCACATTTTCCTGAATTTCCGATAAATCGGAAAGAAGACTGGTATCACCGCTCCTTAACCGTTCCAGTCCGTCAGCTGAATCACACACAACATAACCGGAAATACGTTCATTGCTTACAAAAAACTCTGCCTTAACCATTCCGAAGATACCAGTTTCCATGGAAATCTGAACTTTTCCCTGATTTTCCCGCTGGTGTAGAATTGTAAGATTGATACCGGTAAATCCTTCCTTCGTCTCCAACGGTATATAATATTTCTCCTGCCGGCTCATCTGACCTAAAATCCGGAACTGGCTATACAAGGTCCGCATGCTCCGTACATCAATGGAGGACACTCTTTCATCAGAAATAGCCCGCTCTGTCAGCGTCTTAGCCTTCTGCTCCAGTTTCTCATATACCCCCTGCATACTCTCTTCTTCTCCGGAAGCCTCCAGCACTTCATCCAAAGTCTGCTCCATCTCTTCTCTTCCTTCGGAATCCAGCTGCAAAAGCTGCTTAA
>CAZSGT010000512.1:0-2076 GCA_964606215.1 uncultured Lachnospiraceae bacterium | reverse complement strand
ACGGAGTAAACATGTTCGCAGACACACATGGATATTTTGCGAGCCAGCCAGCAAATTATTTGCTGTCACTCCGTGGGGGACAGCTTGGAATAAGAGGTTAGAAGGATGGAAAATACAGTACTTGACGAGGCAATTTATGAGAGATATATTGTGCCGACAAAACGCAAAAAAACGAAACTGGTAGGTCTGGAATTTGAGCTGCCCATTGTCAACCGGAAGAATCTTCCGGTTGACTTTAACGTGGTACACAGGGTGACAGATGCATTTGTCCGGAAATTTTCTTTTGACAGGATTAGCAGGGATGATGACGGGTATATTTATTCTGCGGTGGATAGTCTGACCGGAGACGGGATTTCTTTTGACTGCAGTTACAACACCCTGGAGTTTTCCTTTGGAACAGAGGAGGATATGCATGTACTGCACCGGCGGTTTGTGTCCTATTACCGTTTTATGCAGGAGGTATTGGAGACATATCATCACGCACTGACCGGCATGGGAATTAACCCCCATCATGCCATTAACAGAAATATTCCGGTGCGCAGTGAGAGATACCGCATGCTGCTCCACCATCTTTCTTCCTATAAAAATTATGGGAGTGAGATTTTGTTTCATGATCATCCCAATTTCGGGTTGTTTTCCTGTGCAAGCCAGATTCAGATGGACGTAGAAGAAAAGGACATCGTGGAAACCTTAAATACCTTCACAAGACTGGAGCCCTTTAAGGCATTAATATTTGCAAATTCTCTCTGGGGAGAAAATCAGGAGATTCTTTGCGGCAGGGATGAATTGTGGAAAAACAGCCTGCAAGGCTTGAACCGGCATAATGTAGATATGTATGAACTGGAATTTGAATCCATTGAGGAAATTATTCACTATATCCGCAGCATGAGTTTGTACTGTGTGGAACGGGAGGGAAAATATATTAATTTTCATCCTCTTCCTCTGGCAGAATATTTTGCATCGGAGGAGGTTCCCGGAGAATATTTTGATGGCGAAGGGTATCGGAAGGTTATAGTACATCCGGAGATTTCGGACCTGCAATATTTGCGTTCTTTTAAATTTGAGGATTTGACATTTCGGGGCACAGTGGAGTTTCGCAGTGTCTGTGAACAGCCGGTAAAAGAAATTATGACGTCTGCGGCCTTTCATGCCGGGTTGATGGAAAATCTCCATGGACTGACAGAGCTGCTGGCAGGGGACCATGTGATTTACCACAAGGGGTACAACGCTTCGGAGCTTAGACAGCTGTTTGTTCAGAGGAATCTTCCGGATTTATTTGACTGGAAAGAAGTGTCCGGTTTTCTTGTCCAGATTTTGGATGTGGCGAAAAGCGGCTTGCAAAAACGGGGGATGAAAGAGGAGGTTTTTCTGGAACCGTTATATGGAAGAGCGAAAAAACTTCTCAGCCCGGCAAGAGAAATGACGGAGGGATTCCGTGCGGGAAAGAGTATGGATGAATACATTGAGAAATATGGGAGGCTATGATGCTGCATATTGAGGACGAAAAAGTAAAACAACATATTCTGGACGGGCAATTTGGACTGGAGAAGGAAAGCCTGCGGGTTTTAGAGAACGGTAAATTTGCCCATACTCCCCATCCCTTTCCGGAAGATGCCCACATTGTAAAAGATTTTTGTGAGAATCAGACGGAGATAAATACCGGCGTCCATGACAGTATCCGGAATGCGGTGGAGGAACTTTGTTTTCACAGCCGCCGGATTCAGAAAAGGCTGCAAAAGCTGCCCCAGCGGGAATATCTGTGGATGTTTTCCAATCCTCCCTATATTGAAAATGAAAGGGATATTCCAGTGGCGCTTTTTGAGGGGGAACATGTATCAAAAACTGCCTATCGGGATTATCTGTCGGATAAATATGGACGCTATCGAATGACCTTCTCGGGAATCCATGTGAATTTTTCGTTTTCCGAGGCGTTGCTGCAGGCGGATTTCCAACTGCAGGAGACAGAGGATTATACGGAATACAAAAACCGTCTGTATCTGAATCTGGCAAAGGGCATGGCGGCGTACGGATGGATTCTCGTGGCGGTGACGGCGGCAAGCCCGCTTCTGGACAGCT
>CAZSGT010000511.1:0-2077 GCA_964606215.1 uncultured Lachnospiraceae bacterium | reverse complement strand
TTCCGTGGACTGCTCTACAATATTGACGGTATTAAGCCGAATTTCAAGTCGCTGGGCTATATGAAGATCACCGCAGGTACACGAAAGGCAGGTGAGCAAGATGACTTCGATTGACGATATGGCTGACGAGATCATGAAGGGCTTGACGGAATACAGCGAACTTGCAGATACGGCTATGAAAAAAGCTGTCCGCAAGACTGCTACGTCTGTTAAGAATGAGATTTCTGCAAATTCTCCTGTGAAGTCAGGTCGTTACAAAAAGAGCTGGACGACTAAAAAAGTCAAGGAAAATAGCCATTCCCTTGAAATCACTGTTCATTCCAAAGACCGCTATCAGATTGCCCACTTGCTTGAAAAAGGTCACGCTAAGCGTGGCGGCGGACGTGTGGCTGCAATTCCACACATTGCTCCTGCCGAGGAAAATGGTGCAGATTTGTTGGAATCTCTCATTGAAAAGGAGCTGTCATGAGCTACGAGGAAATTAACGAAATGATGCTTGAAATGGGGCTTCCTTTCGCTTATCATCACTTTGCAGAGGGCGAAAGTCCTAAGCCGCCGTTTCTGATTTTTCTGTCACCGGGAGAGCATACTTTTTCGGCGGATAACAGAATGTATTTTAGTTTCAAAAGGCTGAATATTGAACTGTATACTGATGAAAAATCTCCCGATACAGAGACAGAAATCGAAGCTGTACTTCGGCATCATCATATTTTTTACAACAAAACCGAAACATGGATCGCATCCGAGGAGATGTATGAAGTGTTATATGAAATGGAGGTATAACCTATGGCTTTGAAAAAGAATAAGGTCAAATTTGGTCTTAACAAGGTACACTGGGCGAAAATTACGGCATGGTCTGATGACGGTGTTCCGACATTTGCAACACCTGTGAGGATTCCCGGTGCGGTATCGCTTTCCATCGATGCTAACGGCGAAAATGAAAATTTTTACGCCGATAACACCGTGTACTACGTCATCAACAACAACGCTGGCTACACGGGCGATTTGGAGATTGCACTTATTCCCACGGATTTTGCGACAGAAATTCTCGGCGAGATTCAGGATACAAAGGGCGTTCTTGTGGAACGCAACGATGCTGAAACATCGCAGTTTGCGCTGCTTTTTGAGTTCTCCGGCGACAAGAACAAGATCCGCCACGTTATGTACTGCTGCAGCGCAAGCCGTCCAAAAACCGAATCTTCCACTACAGAGGAAAGCACAGAGGTCAAGACGGAAACGCTTTCCCTTAAAGCGTCTGCACTCCCTGACGGTCTGGTTAAGTCAAAAACCTGCGAAAATACGGACGAAACCACCTACAACAACTGGTACAAGGCTGTGTATATTCCCGTTCTGACGGCGGCGGCTAAGTCTGCATCAACCACAAAATCCACATCTGCAACTTAAAGGAGAAAAGCTATGGCTATCAAGAAAAATATTATGATCGTCGGGATAAATAAAACGTTCTTTTGATGCCGGCATACGTTCACCATTTGCATAGTAATAATAGTCACCACCCAGGAACCAGTTATATTCGTCCATGTAGCGTATTTCCTCTTCTTTCGGGAACCATTCTCCATCAGATTCAGTGTAAGCACAATAATAGGTTTCTGAACCATAATTATTGAAGTGTTGCACAGTCTTTGAGTAAGGATAATATGTACCGTCTTTCTTTACAGAACCCTGCAAGTAGACCTTCTCTGTTTCACCGTTCTCAAGCTCAGTATAAGTATTAGTGATTCTATAATTGTTTACATATTCACCACTTTTACTGTTGAATACATTATCAAGTATGCAGCGTCCATACTCATCATATTCAAAAGTCTCGTATTGATTATATTTCATGTCGGCCCAAGGACCCCAGGTTTCAGCTCCTGACCAGTCTTGTTTTTCACGGTTCCAGTAAAGATTTTCCTGTTTTACCAATAGAGCAGCGTCATTGTAGGTGTAGACGATATTAAAATATTCAACCCATTCACCGTCAATCCATTCATAATCCGCCTGCAGGGCGTCATCTCCATTCTGTGTGTACTCAAAACGTTGAGCTCCATGATAGCCCTCTGTATCTCCAACCCAGTTA
>CAZSGT010000510.1:0-2079 GCA_964606215.1 uncultured Lachnospiraceae bacterium | reverse complement strand
GGTCAAATTTGACTCTGCGGATCGTTACCTGATGATAACCGCAGGTGGATTCCGTGCCGAATTTGACACGTCCCGTAGGACCGCAGCGATCATCAGCCACAAGCTTGTCTCTGGTATACATCCCGGCGTAAACGCTTCCGGCATCATATCCGCTGACGGTGCAGTCCTCAATCAAAACATTCCGGGTGGGCATAAAGATACCCGCTCCAAAGGAAGCTTTCAGGCATAACCCATCGTCCGTCAGGGAATTGCAGGTGGTGCGGCGCACAGTCACGTCCTGACAGCAGTCGATGTCGAAAGCATCCCTGGTGGTATCTATGAGAATATTGTCCACATAGAGGTTGGCGCATCCCTCGGTGATCAGGGCAAAATGCCCTCCTATGGTGATGGAAAAGTCCTGAAGAACCACATTTTTACAGCGGACAAGGGCAATCCCTTTATTGCCGAACCATGTGCCCTGATGTCCCCTGTCGTTTCTGTGCAAAGGTTCCATGGGATCACCGCCCTGAAGAATATATTCTAGTATACCTGTCTTTTCGTCAAAGTGCCCGCCGGTGATCAGTCCATTGCCATAGATCATAATATTTTCCAGATCGGCGCCGTAGAGCAGGCTGTTGGCAAAATAGGAGTGTCCGTGATCCTGCAGGCCCGCGTAAGGGTTTACTTCCGGTTCCGCATAGTTGCCTGATTCGTTGGCGGATTCGGCCTGTAAGGAATCTGTGTCCGACTGTTGAGACGCGATTTGAGGCGGCGTTGTCTGTGCTTGCTCTGTCCCCGGTCTGGCAGCGGCAATAACGGCATTTTCCTCCAGAAAGAGGTTTACGTTGCTTTTCAGGAGGATCGTGTAGGTTAAAAAAGAGCCGTTGGGGATTATCACGGTGCCGCCGCCGGAGGATGCGGCTGTTTCGATGGCTTTGTTGAAAGCGGCGGTGTTCGCGCCGGGAGTGCCTGAGGGGGCGGCGCCAAAGTCCGTGACGAGGAAAAAGTTCTCTTTTTTCAGTGTTTCCGGGCGGATGGAAGCGCCGGTGGCTTCTAAAATTGCGGGGGTAGGTGACATGGGATTCTCCTTTAAAAGTTGGGGTGGTATTTTGTTATACCCTCAATTTATAATTGTGAAATAATTTCAAGTGTAAAAGATCCGGAGCGATATATTCCTTGTGTTTCCACTCTTTTTCTTGCAAATAATCCTCATTTTTCATACTGATATATGTATCTGCTAATTCAGTATAGGGAGCAACCTTTTTAACTGTATAAACTAATTTATTATATACTTTTGTAATACACTCCGGCCTTGGGATATATTCTCCATTGCTGTCATAGTAACCTGAAATCGTGAACAGTCTGCTTCGGACAAGTTCCTTTGTGTCATCGTGCCTGGAAGAAAATCCTGCGCTGATAACCGTATTTCCTTCCTCTGAATAATTCCCTGTGCGCTGACTATTTTCAAAAGGAATCAATTTTCCGGAAACAGATTTGATGATAACGCACCCACAGTCTAAGGCCGCTTGTCCGATTTGCAGAAAATCTTCGTATCCCAGCCAATAGTTGATTTGCTTTCCCATGGGATTCTCTCCCTGAATGTTGATTCATTGTTCTAATCATATCACAGCCAATGTTCTGTTACAATCCATAATCAGTGAAATTACCGGGGGCTGGAGTTATGGCCCACATGACTTTGTCGTAACAGTTCAGGCAGGTCACTGAACTGTTACACTTTGTATTTTGTAAACAGAATACATTTTTAAAATCTTCTTGACAATGATACTTGTCGGATGTATCATACCAAATAGTTTGACATTCAAATATTTTGACATTCAAATAACTTGAACTTCAAACTATATTAAATAGTAATAAAAACTACAAAGACTAGAGTAAAAAAGGAGAAAAAGAGATGTTAGAGAAAGTTAAAGAAGTCATTGAGGAGAAATTGAATGCGGAGGGCATGAATATAACAGAGGAAACCAGTTTCAAAGATGATCTGAACGCGGATTCCCTTGATCTGTTTGAGTTGGTTATGGCATTAGAGGATGAGTTCGGCATCGAGATTCCTTCTGAAGATCTGGAGCAGTTGAACACAGT
>CAZSGT010000509.1:0-2079 GCA_964606215.1 uncultured Lachnospiraceae bacterium | reverse complement strand
AAAGAGGTGTTTATGGAGGCGGATGTAGTCATTGTGGCTACGGGGGGTGTGTCTTATCCTTCCACGGGCTCCACAGGAGACGGATATGTGCTGGCACAGGAAACAGGACATGGTCTGGTTTCACCCCTTCCCTCGCTGGTGCCTTTCGAGACGAAGGAGAGTTATGTACCGAAGATGCAGGGACTATCCCTGCGAAATGCGGGATTGACGGTGTCATCCGGAGGAAGGGAATTGTACAATGGTTTTGGAGAGATGCTGTTTACACATTTTGGCGTCAGTGGACCGTTGGTTCTAAGTGCCAGCAGTTATGCGGTTCCATTTATAAAAAAGGGGTTACAGCTGTCGGTGGATATCAAACCGGCACTTTCGCATAAACAGCTGGACGAGAGGATACTGCGTGATTTTTCTGCAGGCAAAAACAGTCATTTTAAAAATAGTCTGGGCAAATTACTTCCTGCAAAGATGATACCGGTGATTGTAGAGCTTTCTGGCATAAAACCGGAAAAACTGGTAAATGAAGTCACTAGACAGGAGAGAGAACATCTGGTACAGTTGTTAAAGGCATTTCCAATGACGGTAAAGTCGTCGAGGGGATTTGCGGAGGCGATTATAACCAAGGGGGGAGTCCGGGTTAGGGATGTGAATCCAGGAAATATGGAGTCAAAACAGATAAAAGGACTGCGGTTTGCCGGAGAGGTGTTGGATGTGGACGCCCTGACGGGGGGATACAATCTGCAAATTGCCTGGTCTACCGGCTATGCGGCGGGAACAATATAAAAGATAGTATGTACGCAGCCTGCACAGTCAGTTAAGCGTACAGGAAAAGGGGAAGATATGCATACAATAGCGATTGACGGACCTGCAGGGGCAGGAAAAAGTACCATTGCGAAAAAGATAGCACAGGAGCTGGGATTTGTGTATGTGGATACCGGTGCAATGTACCGGGCCATGGCGTTATATTTTATCCGACAGGGAACTGACGTGGAAGACGATGAGGCAGTGGTGCAGGCGTGTAAAGAGGTGGAGGTAACCATTACCTATGTGGACGGGGAACAGCAGGTGCTGTTAAACGGCGAGAATGTCAACGGACTGATTCGCACGGAGCAGGTCAGCATGATGACCTCAAACAGCTCAAAAAATAAAAATGTGCGCATGAAACTGGTTGAGTTACAGCGCAGTCTTGCCGATAAAGAAAATGTAATCATGGACGGACGGGATATTGGAACCTATGTGCTGCCCCAGGCAGAGACAAAAATTTACCTTACGGCCAGCAGTGCCTGTCGCGCAAAACGCCGCTATGAGGAACAGAAGGCAAGAGGGGAGGAGTGCGATCTTGCTACAATAGAAAAAGACATCATAGCCAGGGATAACCAGGATATGAACCGGGAGTTTGCGCCGTTAAAGCAGGCGGAAGATGCGGTTTTGGTGGATTCTTCCAAGATGAATATCGATGAGGTGGTAAATGCCATTATTGAGATTTACCGCAGCCGGGTTTCCGGGTAAAATGTATTCGGGAGGGAAAAATATTCTGGAGTGGAGGCAGAGAGGTGAAGGTTACGTTAGCAAAGTCCGCCGGTTTCTGTTTTGGCGTAAAGCGTGCAGTGGAGATGGTTTATGCCGAGGCGGGGAAAGGGAAACCGGTCTATACATTTGGTCCGATTATTCATAACGAAGAGGTCGTTAAGGATTTGGAGAGCAAGGGCGTATCAGTTATACGAAATTCTGAAGAACTTTTACAGATTTCAGAGGGGACCGTCATTATACGTTCCCATGGTGTCTCAAAAGAAATTTACGATATTCTGAAAGAGAAACATCTGGATATTGTGGACGCCACATGTCCTTTTGTAAAAAAGATTCATGATATCGTAGCCGAAAAGGCAGAAGAGGGCTATGAGATTGTAATTATTGGCAATAAAAATCATCCGGAGGTAGAGGGGATTCGGGGATGGGCAGGAGAAAATGCCGTGGTGGTTGGCACAGCGGAAGAAGCCGGGATGTACCGATATTCTGGGAAGAAACCTGTATGTGTGGTGTCGCAGACGACATTTAACTACAATAAATTTCAAGAATTAGTTGAAA
>CAZSGT010000508.1:0-2081 GCA_964606215.1 uncultured Lachnospiraceae bacterium | reverse complement strand
AGCGGTACTGTACAGGAGATGTCGGAGTGGGTGGAGTATCTGACTTTTTCCGGATGTTCTCCCATGGCGGAGCTGCGGAAGGAAAACGGACATGAGGAGGCTTGGAAATTACCTTTTTTTGGTGTGGGGAATGAAAACTGGGGATGCGGGGGCTGCATGACTCCGGAATACTATGCAAATGAATTCCGGCGCTATCAGACCTACGTGAGAAATTATAACCCTGATCAGAGAATCTATAAAATTGCCTGTGGCCCAGACGGGGCAAATTACAACTGGACGGAAACTCTGATGAAAGTTGCGGGAAATTTCATGGATGGCTTGTCGCTGCACTATTACACGGTTCCTTATGACTGGACAAAACGTGGTCATGCACTCGGTTTTCAGGCAAAAGACTACTATGAGACGCTAAAAAGGGCTTTGGCTATGGAGGAATTGGTGACAAGGCATAGTGCAATCATGGATCAGTATGACCCTCAGAAACGGGTGGGGCTGATCGTGGATGAATGGGGTACCTGGTATGAAGTGGAAGAGGGCACGAATCCAGGGTTCCTTTATCAGCAGAACAGCATGAGGGATGCTATCGTGGCAGGCCTTACTTTAAATATCTTTAATAAGCATTGCGACAGGATCCATATGGCGAATCTGGCACACACTGCCAATGTGCTGCAATCCCTGATTCTGACGGAAGGGCCGAGTATGATCCTGACACCTACCTATTATGTATTCCAGTTGTATAAGCACCATCAGGAAAATGAACTGGTAGAAAGTAGTCTTGACCAAGGGGTGGCGGATGAAGAAGGGTATCGGCTGCCTAAGTTGCAGGAATCGGTATCTGTATCGTTGGATGGAGTTGTCCATATTACTCTGGTGAATATTTCTCTGGAAGACAGCGAAGAGATCAGGGCTGTGTTTACTGGAAAAGCAGTGATGGAAGTGAAAGGTGAGATTCTGACCGGGGCTATGGATGCTCACAATTCATTTGAAAATCCGGATGCTGTTCGGGCGCAGGAGTTTTCGGATATGAGAATAATTGATGGAGGGATTACATTTACAATTCCACCCTGCAGTATTCTTTATCTGTCCGTGAAGTGATGTGTATGGAAACTGCAAGGTTGTGTCGTAAATGCCTGTTGAAAGAAGCATTTCCAGATGATTATGAAAAATATGTTGTGTCTGTGATAAAAAGGATGCCCCCCAAAGAAAAAGTGACAGAGGAACTGTATCAGATGCGTATGGAACGGTGTAAGCAATGCGACAGGCTGCAGAATGGTACTTGTATGGCATGCGGATGCATGGTGGAAATTCGCGGGATACAAAAAGGAAAAAAATGTCCGTATGGTTTTTGGCAGGAAATATCGAAAGCGTGAATAATCTGCTGGTATTGCCGGGTTACACCCATATGCACATTGACTAACACTATCTTTTTTGTAATATGAAATATGGTTCATGATTCAAATTGCCTCGAAATCAGTATTTCGGGGCTTTTTAAAAAGAAGGAGAAAGACATGAAATTTAAAAGCAGGCAATCTGGGATATATTGCATGAATGATGGATGGAAGTTTACAAACGAGCGGCTTAGCGTTCTTCCTGGAGGAAAAGAACATGATCAGGTTTATGGATTTTCAAAAGCAGGTGGTGCATGCGGACCTGCATCGGCAAGTTTCGATGATTCCGGATGGGAGACGGTCAGACTTCCCCATGACTGGGTAACTTTAAAGGATTTTTCAGAATCGGCAAGTCCGAATCACGGATATAAAGATCGGGGGTGTGGGTGGTATCGCATTCAATTTCTGTTGGAAGAAAAGGACAGATGTAAGCAGGTTTTAATTGAATTTGAGGGTGTGACAGCCGAAGCTAAAGTTTATGTGAATGGTTCGATGGTAAAATATCAGTGTTATACTTACAACAGTTTTGTTGTGGATATAACAGATATTGCGAATTTTGGGGTGATACCGAATACAATAGCTGTTTTTATTGATGCCGAAGGCTGGGAAGGCTGGTGGTATGAAGGGGCAGGAATATATAGGAGCGTATGGCTTTACAAAAAGGAAGCGGTTCATATTGCCCATAATGGTGTTTTT
>CAZSGT010000507.1:0-2086 GCA_964606215.1 uncultured Lachnospiraceae bacterium | reverse complement strand
CGACGGGGGCGAGCGAGAGGTTTGTGTTCGGGTTGTTCATAGCTCGGGAATTTGCCAGATCTTTTATCTCATCTGCTCTTACTTTATATTCATACTTATCCAAGGTATTTCGCTCCCTATTCTGAATCTGTTTATCATAACTCCAATGCCATGACTTTTGGTCGTAACTTCAGAGTCATTATCCTCTGTAAGGCAATAATATCCCACTATTTCGATTCTATATAGTTTACCATAGTCTATATGCATATGTCAAAAATATTGTTAAATTATTAATAAAAATACAAGATATAGTATCTATACCTTGTAACTCTTTACAAATATCGGGGAAAACACACTATAGCAAATTACTCAATTCCGCGAACTGCTCCAGGGTCAGCGCCTCTCCCCGTATGGTGGGCGGCAGTTCCATCTTCTCCAGCGCACCAGCCACCTGTTCCTTGGATAAATACAATCCCGCCGCATTACACAATCCATTGACCAGAGTCTTTCTCCTCTGGTTAAAGGAAGCCCTGATCAAGGAGAACATTTTCTTTTCATCCTGTACCCGGACCGGTGGCGTCTCATGTCTGGTAAGCCGTATCACCGCGCTGCCCACATTAGGCCGTGGAATGAAGCAGTTGGGAGGTACATTTGCCACGATCTCCGGCTTCGCGTAATACTGTACCGCCAGAGACAACGCACCGTAGTCCTTGGTGCCCGGACCTACCTGCATTCTGTCCGCCACTTCCTTCTGTACCATAATAGTGATACTCTTTAAAGGCACATGGCTTTCAAACAGCCCCATGATAATGGGCGTGGTTATGTAATAAGGGAGATTGGCAACCACCTTGACAGGTTCTCCGCCGTTCCTCTCTTCCACAAGCTTTCCAATGTCAAGTTTCAGAATATCCCCATTTATAACGGTCACATTGTCATAAACGGACAGCGTGTCCTCAAGAATGGGGATCAGATTCTTATCGATCTCCACCGCCACCACTTCCCCTGCGCTCTCAGCCAGGTATTGTGTCATGGTACCGATGCCCGGCCCAATCTCCAGCACACAGTCCTCTTTTGTGATTTCCGCGGCAGCAATAATCCTGTCCAGCACATTGGTATCGATCAGAAAATTTTGCCCGAACTTCTTCTGAAAGCTAAAATTGTATCTCTGTAATATTTCAATAGTATTCCGCGGTATTCCCAGATTTGCCATTCAACATTTCCCACTTTCCAGTCACATACACATTTTGTGAAGTCCAGGATTGCCTTATACCAGGCGTTTGAAGGAGATGATGCGGTGGACACGCCTGCCGGGTATCCATCCGTGCCATCCATCTGATCATATCAGCGCGATAGGCCCGCACTGTGTTTCAGAAACTCCAGTACCTCCGGCAGGTCTTTGAATATCCGGTAACTCATGCGCCGCATCTCCTCGTCCGGCTGCAGCATATCCGGTACCATCAGGGGGCACATCCCTGCGGAATAAGCGGAGCGTATCCCATTGGGAGAGTCCTCCACGGCATAAGCTTCACAGGGCTCTATGCCCAAGTGCCGACAGGCGATCAGGTAGATATCCGGCAGAGGTTTGGAGTGCTCCACCATGTCCCCGGTCACAATGGCCTGAAAATAATCTTTAATTCCCGCGCGCTCCAAATGATCGATCACGGAGGACCTCTTAGTGGAAGAGGCAAGTCCCACGATCCATTGCTCCTCTTTCAGCCAGGTTAAGATCTCTCTCACACCCGGCAGCATGGGCAGACCGTTTTTCTCAATATACTCCCAGAATTTTTCAGATGCTTTCTTCCGAAAAGTATCGTAGTCAAAGTCCTGTCCGTAGGACTCCAGTACAATCTTCCTGCTGTCATTGGAATTGCCCCCAATACACCGGGGAAATATCTTCTCCATATCCGGCAGGTCATCTTCCTTCGCCACAGCAATCCAGCTTTCCATACACACCCGTTCCGTATCAAACAGAACCCCATCCATATCAAATACTACTGCTTTCATACTAACCCCCATGCCGCCCCTGGCGGCACAAAAACTCTTCTCACCCTAACCATCCTCGAAAACTCTTCGTAGTTCTTAACAATTACATATATCCGAATTCCTC
>CAZSGT010000506.1:0-2092 GCA_964606215.1 uncultured Lachnospiraceae bacterium | reverse complement strand
AGAGAGGTATAATCTTCCTCCTCGTCCAGCTTCTGCACAATCCTGTCCGCAATCCGGGATACATCCCTGCCCGCCAGAACTTCTTCCGCCTGGCGCAATACATACTCCGTCTTGCGGTCCATGACATTATCCACTGAAGGGACGCTTCTGCGCTTAATCTTTGTCTTGCAGTATCTTTGTATATCCCGGAGTTTGTAGATTTCCCTGCCCACCACCAGCGTAAACGCCCTGCCTTCTTTTCCGGCACGTCCGGTCCTGCCAATGCGGTGCACATAATACTCGTCATCCTGAGGCACGTCATAATTAAACACCGCCTCCATATCATCCACGTCAATTCCCCTTGCCGCCACATCCGTAGCAACGAGAATATCCGTCCGCCCGTTGCGGAATCCTTTCATCACCCGGTCCCTTTGCTGCTGTTTCATATCACCGTGGAGACCTTCCGCAAAATATCCCCGCCCTTTCAACTGTGTTACCAGCTCATCCACCCCCCGTTTGGTATTACAAAATACAAGGGATAATGACGGATTATACATATCCAGCAGACGGCAGAGTATTTCTGTTTTTTTCCTCGCCTTGACCTCGTAATAATACTGGGCAATTTTGGGCACCGTCAGTTCCTTCTTCACCACCCGGACCGTCACGGCGTCCTTCTGGTAGTTTCTGGCAATTTCCATAATCGCTTTTGGCATGGTAGCTGAAAACAGCACCGTCTGTCTCTCCTCTGGAAGCTTACAAAGCACCTGCTCAATATCTTCCCGAAATCCCATATTTAACATTTCGTCTGCCTCGTCGAGAACAATCATATTTGCAAAATCCAGCTTCATGGTTTTTCGCCGGATGTGGTCTAACACCCTTCCCGGTGTGCCAATCACAATCTGGGTTCCCCCTTTCAGGGAACGGATTTGCTTACTGATTTCCTGTCCGCCATATACTGGCAAAACCTTGATTCCATGCATAAACTTTGCCAGCTTACGAATCTCGTCGGCAACCTGTATCGCCAGCTCCCTGGTGGGGCAGAGCACCACTGCCTGTAGTTTTTTGTTGTGGGGGTCTACCCTCTGCAAAAGCGGTATGCCAAATGCCGCCGTTTTACCGGTTCCTGTCTGTGCCTGACCGATGACATCCCGTCCCTCCATCACAAGAGGAATTGCCCTTGCCTGTATGGGACTTGCCTGTTCAAACCCCATCTCCGTTACAGCCCGCAAAATCCTTGTGTCCAGACACATCTCTTCAAACATATTATTTTCCATTTTTTCAACCTTTTCCTGTTTATTTTTAAAACTTCAGATTGTACATTTTTTCTTTCTATACTATAATAGATTTAATTGCTATATGCAAGAAAGAGATTTTATAATACTTTGAATGCCGCTGGATAACAGGCATCTGCCAGATACGAAAGGAACGCACATAAACATGAATAAATTAGACGAGCTTTTACAAATTATCCGCCACAAACATGTATTCATCCAAATGCATAACTATCCCGACCAGGACGCTCTTGCCAGTGCAAAAGGCCTGCAGGTACTCATGGCATCCCGGGGGATTCCCAGCACCATCTGCTACACCGGGCGCATTGACAAGGCAAGCACGCTGCAGATGATAGAGCTTTTGCACATTGACGTGCACAAAATTGACGAGATTTCTATGACCGAAGAGGATGAAATTATTATTGTGGACGGTCAGAAGGGCAATACAAACGTGGAAGATTTTATCGGGGATGAAATCGCCTGCATCGACCACCATCCACCAAAGGATTTAACCCAGTATCGCTTTTCCGACGTCCGGGACGATTACGGCGCCTGTGCCACCATTATTTCCGAATACCTGCAGGAAAACCATGTAGAGATTTCCACAGAACTGGCTACCGCCCTTTTATATGGCATTAAAATAGACACCAACAATCTCACCAGAGGAGTTTCTGATGCAGATATTGATGCCATGATGAAGGATATAGATAGAAGATTAAAAGAATTAGATGAAGAAGAGGCTAGACAGAAAGCAGAATTGGAGAAAGCTAAAAATAAAGCAGTTCACCAAACCTCTTTAGAAAGTGAAGTTGACGGCCATGCGGAGGCCGCGGCGGTCGATG
>CAZSGT010000505.1:0-2103 GCA_964606215.1 uncultured Lachnospiraceae bacterium | reverse complement strand
ATCAAAATGTTGTTGGAATCTGGCGGAATCCAATGAACTTTAATGTAGACGAGGTCGTCTGCGATGGAAAAAAAGCTGCCGAAATGGCAATGAAATATCTCTTCTCTCTGGGACACCAGCGCATTGCCTATATTGGCGACTGTTCCTTTGAGAGCCGTTATGTGGGCTATTGCGATACCTTAATCCAAAATAATATTCCTATCGACTATGAGTTAATTAAGCAGACAACTGAAGAGGAAGAAATGGCATTTTCAGAATTACTTGAGAAAAAAATAAACGGAAATACGGAGTTTACTGCTGTTTTTTGTGCCAATGACAAAATTGCCATCAGCGTATTGAAATTATTGAAAACAAAAAAACGCCAGCTCAATCAGCCTATCTCCGTCATTTCTATTGATAATATTGAAGCCTCCCAGAATACGAAGCCTTACCTGACAACCATCCAGATACCCCGCAGCGAAATGGCACATATGGCGGTTACCCTGCTGCTGGACCGCATTGCCAGAGAGCACAAGGAAGCAGTCCGCATAGAATTTCCATGCCGGATTGTGGAGCGCAACAGCTGCTATCCCTGTGATTCGTAATTTGGAGCATTGTTCGCTATCATCTCATAGCATTCTGGTCTGACAAGTTTAAGATATGGACGCTTTTTCCTGCTCTCATTTACCTGTGTCAAATCCAGCTCCTGTATGATTAACTGCTCTCTGCCATCCGCCTTAAAAAGCACATTGCCATCACCCAATCCGATTTGACAACAGCTATTTCTTTCTTAGCTACCGCTGGTATAACATATGCCATAGCTAAAATCAAGTATTCCCTTTCTTTATAGTTATACTCCTAATCCCATTCCAACTACCAGTATCTATATAAACACACGCCGTGCGTTTATTCAATTACAAAAAACGCGCGCGTGCGTTTCCGTGCGTTTTTGCATTCGCAAAAATTTATGTTATAATAAAAAACACTACACCAACCCCACAGGAGGTACATATGCGGCTTCGGAATATTAAGGGCGCCAAAGAACAAATTGCGGCAAGTCCCTATGTTATACAAAACCCTGCCGAATACAAAGGCAGCTGGAACAAATTTTTTAAAAATGATAATCCCATTCACATCGAAATCGGCATGGGAAAAGGAAAATTCATCCACGAACTGGCACAGATGCACCCTGAAATAAATTATATCGGCATTGAAAGATACCAGAGCGTACTCATTCGCGCCCTGTCCAAGCGGGCAGAACTTGAAGGGGACAATTTGTTTTTCCTGTGTGAAGATGCAAGAAATCTTACAGAGTATTTTGATGGCTCCGAAGTGGCGCGGATTTACCTGAATTTCTCCGACCCCTGGCCCAAAGACCGCCATGCAAAACGCCGGCTGACTTCATCAGGATTTTTATCTATCTACAATGAGATACTGGCTTCCGACGGACGGTTGGAATTTAAGACCGATAATATTTCACTTTTTGATTTTTCTCTGGAAGAGTTGCCTGCTTCGGGCTGGAATCTGGATTATGTAAACCGGAACATCCACGAGAACGGCCCTGCACCAGATAATGTTATGACAGAATATGAAGAAAAATTTTATGGACTGGGCAATCCTATTCAAAAGCTCATTGCCACCAGATAATTTATTGGCAAAAACTTTTTTTCCATAAAAAAAGTTTTCCAGATGTTTGACGGAAACAGACTTGCATATTTTCGCAAAAGATGTATATAATAAGCTAAGTATTTCACATGCTGACGGTGCATGACACCTAAGCAGGATGGAGTGAATAATGCGACGAGGATTAAAATATAAACTTGCTTTGAAACTCAGCCATAAACGCTCCCTGAACCGGAAAATTATGTGTATAAAACGCTCATTAGACGAGGTCATCATACTTTTAAACCCCCGTCATAAATGTTAACGTTCACGGTGTCAAATATCACCTGACACTCTATGGAGCATAACTTAGAGAGATGGCAGAGAGATGTGCACAGAAATGGAGGATACAATAACAATACACTTTACCGAATCAAATTTTGACGAAGAAGTACTAAAAGCAGTCCAGCCTGTACTGGTAGATTTCTTTGCAGACTGGTGCGGTACCTGCCAGATGATGGC
>CAZSGT010000504.1:0-2104 GCA_964606215.1 uncultured Lachnospiraceae bacterium | reverse complement strand
GGATATAATATGTCTTATTTTTCTTTAATTTCGTAATTTTAGTGATTGGCTGATATCCTTTCTTTTTCCCCTTCTTAACATATTTCTCTACGGTTTTCGCCTTCTTAAACTTCTTGTTTGTGGAATACTGCAGAGACTCACCAAGAGACATCCCTTGTATGCTCTTAATGCTGGTTTTTCCAATCACTATATATCTCGTATTAAGCTTAATCTGTCGGTATGGCAACGATATCAGGTAATAGAGTTTCTCCCCCTTTTTGCCATTTTTATCCTTTGCCTGCACCTTGATGTTCAGTGCGAAATCTTTCTCAATATACTTTCTCTTTATGAGAAGGGTGTTTTTCTTATAATGCTTGTTAGACCACAAAACTTTCCCCTTCGATGACAAAATGCTGCAGGAATATTCAGCGTTATTTTCACCCGCATCCCAGCCCATCTTAATCTCATCCTTCACAACGTTTATCGGACGGAGATTTGATATGTCCGTCACCTTATAGATTCCCTTTTTTATGTATTTTGTCTGTACATAAGCCTTCTTTCCGTTGAAAAATACTGTTGTCCAGTTTGTATCTGACTCGGACGGAAACATTTCTATTTCTGCATCCAAAGAGAGAATACCAACATATTGTGAATTCGTGTTCTTAGACGGGTAAGCATACACTGAGCCGTTCTTCGTCGTGTTTGTAATCACGCCCAGCACTGCGCCACCAGGCGTTTTTGTACCCTTTGGGGTGAAGTTCAGAAACCTGCTGTCCAGATAATAGACGCCCGGCACTTTATATGACAAATAACCGACTGCATTATTCTGTACCTTCTCACTTCCGTTAAACGACACCTTGTAATACTTAACCGTGCTTCCCGGAGTCTTAGACGGCACCAGCTGTGTGGACACCACATTCACCTCTGCATTGGGTGTCAGCGCATATACCGGAGTATATGTTTTCTCTTCCTCATCCGGAACCGCCCGCAGGCTTGTCAGCTTGGTCACAACACCATTCCCTGCCTTTGGAATCGCCGCCTCCGAATTGTATGGATGATTTTCTTTAAGACAAAAATCAATCCATACCTTGTTTCTTTGAATTTTATAAAAACCCGCCGGGTGCGTCTCCATATAAACATCCTTCGTATTCTGGCAGCCCTCACCAAGTGGCGCGCCAAAAACTGATGCATTATACACATCCCATTGCTGGTATCCGTTGTCCCAGATCGTTACCCATTCCTCATCACAGGCAACCACTGAAAACCTGCATCCTTCTCTCTCGAGATACTGGGTGCCTTTTGGCACTCTGTAGATTCTGTCTGAATATGCAAAGTTATTCCTATAGTTTTCCTTTAAATCTAACAAATATTCCATATTATCCTGTGGATAAAACTGACTGGCATAGATATGCCCCTGGATTTCAGTACCCGGATTCACAGCATACATCTCATGTGTTACAGGCGCATCCGTCTTAGGATCTCTAAGCCATGAAGCGGCCGCTATATCATCCTCTCCAACCAGATAGGCATAAGCGATAACTTTCGGTGCCGGATACAGCGTCGCTAAACTCCGTATGCTGTTATAACATCTGTTTATATAATCCACCGTTGATTGTCCTGCCGGTTTCTGTGCCTGCACTGGTTCTGCGGCTGAAATGACAGTAAGAAATGACAGACAGAGCATCACTGCCAGTACTTTCTTAAATGTTTTCATAAAACTATGCATTTTCTTTCCTCCTTGTAAACGGCACCTCTTTGACCAGATTACCAGAACAACAAGATACCAGTTTAATGATGGTTTAGATTATAGCACATTTTTTCCTGACTGTCTTTAGAATTTGCGTGAAGTGTGTATATATGGTGTGAATGGTAAGATTGTCTTTCTAAAACATATATATTATAATATTAATATACCGTTTCCTATCACAAAACGAAGGGCATACCTGCGTATGCAGAAATGAGGACAATATGACAAATGAAATACTGGACGAAAGATATCATATCGCCGATGAAGCTATCCATGACGCATTCTTTTTGATATTAAAAGAGAAAGAATTGGATAAAATAACTGTGTCCGATATCACAAAAAGAGCCGGAATCGTGCGCAGTACCTTTTACAACCACT
>CAZSGT010000503.1:0-2111 GCA_964606215.1 uncultured Lachnospiraceae bacterium | reverse complement strand
CTGGAAGTGCTGGATTGCAGTACTATCATCCGCGCCGCTTTAAAAGGATACGGAGACGGCGGTGGACATGCTGAGATGGCAGCCGGCTTCATCCCCTCCGTAGATAACGAAGAAGAAGCTGACCGCCTTGCAAAAATTATTGAGGAGCGGGTTGAGAAACTTTGCCAGGAAAAAGTCTCCCTTGCACAGTCCTAGGTTTCCTATAAGAGTACGAGCTCGCCATCTTTCACGCTCATAAGGATTTGGTCCCCCTCCCGGATTTCGTCCGCCAATATTTTTTTCGCCAGCATAGTCTCCACATGCTTCTGCATGTATCGTTTCAGCGGTCTTGCTCCATATACCGGCTCATACGCATGTGTGATAATATAATCTAAAGCTACATCGTCCAGGGACAAGGTCAGTTCTTTATCCTTTAACCGCCTGTTAATATCTTCCACCAGAAGATTCACAATGCCGCCAATATTATCTTTGGACAGCGGACGGAACATAATAATTTCGTCCAGGCGGTTTAAAAATTCCGGACGGAACCGCAGCTTCAACTCGGCATCCGCCTGGGCTTTCGCTTCCTCGGAAATGTTCCCCTCTTCATCGGTCCCCTCCAGCAAATAGGTAGAACCAATGTTAGAAGTCATAATGAGAATCGTATTCTTGAAGTCCACGGTACGGCCCTTGGAATCCGTAATCCGCCCATCATCCAATACCTGCAGCAATACATTAAACACGTCGGGATGCGCCTTTTCAATCTCATCAAAGAGAACTACCGCATAGGGTTTACGTCTCACCGCCTCGGTCAGCTGTCCGCCCTCGTCATAGCCGACGTATCCCGGAGGCGCTCCAATCAGCCTTGCCACAGAATGTTTCTCCATGTACTCGCTCATGTCGATGCGTACCATGTTCTTTTCATCGTCAAACAGACACTCCGCCAGAGACTTGGCAAGCTCTGTCTTACCCACACCGGTAGGTCCAAGAAAAATAAAGGAACCAATGGGTTTCGTCGGGTCCTTGATGCCTGCCCTGGAACGGATAATCGCATCCGATACCTTGCTGACTCCCTCTTCCTGCCCAATGACACGGCGGTGCAGCTGTTCTTCCAGATGGAGGGTTTTCTGTTTCTCCCCCTCGGTCAATTTGGCAACAGGAATGCCTGTCCAACGGGATATAATCTTTGCAATCTCCTCCTCCGTAACCGCTTCCTGCACCAGTGCCTGGTCTGTCTGCCCGGCAGCTGTCTCCTCCTGTGCCAGTCTTTGCTGCAGCTGGGGTATACGGCCATACTGGATTTCGGAAGCCTTTTCATAATCGGAATCCCGCCTCGCCATATCTAATTCCCTGTTTGCCTGTTCCAGCTCTTCCCGGATTTTACGGATGCTGTCCACTCCCGCCTTTTCATTTTCCCACTGTGCCTTTTTTGCACCAAACTCCTCTTTGATATCTGCCAGTTCTCTCTGCAGTTCTTCCAGACGTTCCATGGACGCCCGGTCCTCCTCCTTTTTCAGGGCAGTTTCCTCAATCTCTAACTGCATAATCTTGCGGTGCATATCGTCCAGCTCCGTAGGCATGGAATCCAGCTCCGTCTTAATGACTGCGCATGCCTCGTCCACCAAATCAATTGCCTTATCCGGCAGAAAACGGTCCGAAATATACCGGTTGGAAAGCACTGCCGCAGACACAAGAGATGCGTCTGTGATTCTTACTCCATGGAATACCTCGTAACGTTTTTTCAAGCCGCGGAGAATGGAAATAGTATCCTCCACGGTAGGCTCCTGAATCATCACCGGCTGAAAACGCCGCTCCAGCGCCGCATCTTTCTCAATGTACTGACGGTATTCATTTAAGGTGGTGGCGCCGATACAGTGCAGCTCGCCTCTGGCAAGCATAGGCTTCAGCATATTCCCGGCGTCCATGGCGCCGTCGCTCTTACCTGCCCCCACAATGGTATGAAGCTCATCAATAAACAGGATAATCTGTCCGTCGCTCTTTTTGACTTCCTCCAGAACCGCTTTCAGACGTTCCTCAAACTCGCCCCGGTACTTGGCGCCCGCCACCAGCGCACCCATGTCCAGGGCAAACACCTTTTTATCCTTCAGGGAATCCGGCACATCCCCATCCAC
>CAZSGT010000502.1:0-2113 GCA_964606215.1 uncultured Lachnospiraceae bacterium | reverse complement strand
GAGTATCGCCTTGCCAAGGCGAGGGTCGCGGGTTCGAATCCCGTCTCGTGCTTAAAAAACTGTCGATTCATGAATCGACAGTTTCTTTTTTATGATATTCCCAGATATTCCTGCAGCTTCGGGTATGCCGCCTTTGCATCTGCATAGCCCAGTTCATAATACTGTTGTAAGATTTCCGTATCCTTTTCAATCCGCTTAATCTGCACCGGCTCTTCCGGCTGAATGACAAAGGCTGCACCTGCTGCCACTGCCTTATCCAGATATTCTAACGTCTTATTATAGCGCAGATGCCGGACACGCATATTATGAATCAGCGCCGGATAATCATGGTAGCGGATAGCAGAAAACTTCGCCATCCCGTCCGGGGCTTTCTGATAATCCGCATCCCGGGTAAGAATCACCACATTTTTGCGGTTGCCATCCTTAATAGACTTGCGGATAGGTATGGAATCTGACACCCCACCGTCCAGATACTGCTTACCGTCAATCACCACATTATTAGAAACCCATGGCAGAGATGCAGAAGCACGGACCTTTATTATGTCCTCTCTCATATCCTGTATCCGGAAATACTCCGGTTTTCCTGTGGCAATATCCGTTGCCACCGCATAAAATTTACCCTCATACTGTGAAAAAGCCTCATAATCATACGGATTCAGCTCATTGGGTATCTTGTCGTAGGCCATGTCTACCCCAAAGATGTCTCCCGTTTTCAGAAAGCTGTACATCCCGCAATAATTCTTGTCATCCAGATAATCCACAATCACATGATACCCTCTGCCAGGCTGCCCGGACAGATAGCTGCAGGCATTACACGCCCCTGCTGATACGCCATAGCAGCTTTCAAATATCATTCCCTTTTCCAAAAAGAAATCCAGTACTCCTGAGGTATATACCCCCCTCATACCACCGCCTTCTAATACTAAACCCGCCTTTATCATGGGTGTTCCCTCCATTATCTATTGATATAGTTTGCAACAAACGCTGTCACGCTTTGCACTTCAGCTTATTGTAAAATACATTTCTGTTTTTAGGCATCTATTTATAGTTTAAAATCTCCAATGCTGCATGATATCGTTTATGCAGCCGTTCGATGTCCTTTCCCGGTATCTCCCTCTCGGGCATAAGATTGTGGACCAAATCAGCACGTTTCACCTTCACCGCAAGAGGGTTGTCCAAAAGTCCCCGTATATACTCCAGATACTCCATGCCCTCCGGTCTTGTCAGTTTTTGCACCGCCTCCACCACCACATCTGGAAATCCCTGTTCCCGCAGCATGTCCAACGTAACAAAAGTATCTTCCACCACGTCATGGAGCAGAGCCGTCACCACCTCCTGCTCGGTCTCCATGGCATCTGCCACCATAACCGGATGGAGAATATAAGGCATTCCCTCTTTATCTGCCTGTCCCGCATGTGCCTCATAAGCAAACTTAAATGCCTGCTTTGTCAAGGGTGTCATATAAATTTTCCTGCTCACCAATTGCCCTCTCTTCCTCTACATCTGCTGCCTGTGGCGCCGCTGGTGCATCCTGTGTACCAGTGATGTCATAAATGTCTACAATCCGACGGATACCCTGAAACAAATCCGGTTTCAGCTCCGACAAGGATACCGGTTCCCCGTACAGAATCACATTGTAACAGGTTCCGTTAATCAGTTCAATCACCATATAAATCATCAATTCCGGCTGACGGAATGTACGCCCCGAATCCTTTAACACATTCAGGAACATCTGGTACAGGTTTCCCTCACCGTCCTCCACGGGAAATTCCATCAACACACTCCGGAACAGCCCCCAGCTGAGATTCTTTGAAATAAAACGCAACATTTCTTTGTTGTTTTCAAAATAATCCAGAATATAGTCCGCCATGAAAATCAGCTTCTCCTCCACCGAACGGGTCTGGGTATCCTGCAGTTCGCTGGCGGCAAGCCGGACCAGCTTGTCCGCTTTCCGGTGTATCAATGTATCCCTCACCTGATATTTATCTTTAAAATATAAATAAAAGGTTCCTTTCGCCATGTTCGCCTTGTGCACAATATCTGAAATAGATGTCTCGTGAATCCCTTTTGTCACAAACAAATCAAAGGCGGCGTCTAACAACGCTTCCATCTT
>CAZSGT010000501.1:0-2113 GCA_964606215.1 uncultured Lachnospiraceae bacterium | reverse complement strand
CCCCGTCAATCCGTTCCGTTCACCGGAACAGGCAATGGAAGAGGAGCACGTCATCCTCAACGCAGTAAACGCACTACTCGGAAGAATGCAGCTCGCCTCGGATCTCTCCCGCCTGACGCCACGCGAAACAGAGCTTCTAAAGGAAGCTGTTCAATATTCAGCATTTTTAGCCCCCTATCGCACGGCCGCCACCCCGGTTCTGCCTATGGGATATGCAAAATTCGGCGACGCAACGGTATCAGTAGGCTTGCGTACCGCAAACAACCTGTTTCTTGCGGTATGGAAACTGAAAGAACCCGGCTCTGTCATCCTGAATCTCTCCGACCTACACCCCACATCGGTAAAAATCGGCTATCCCAAAGCAGAACGCCAGCCTTCGCTGTCACTTTCAGACGGAATCCTGACAATTGATTTTCCAACCGCTCCGATGGCACGAATTTTTGAACTGGACTTGGGTACTATGTAGGTTGGAAAAGCCTCTTTAAAATTATAAAAACATAACACGAAAAAGAGCCTGAAACCAAACGTTTCAGGCTCTCTATGCAGGGACTGGAGGATTCGAACCCGCTCTCCACGGTTTTGGATCGAATATGGAAAATGGAGCACCTCCAAATACGGTGTCCTCAAGAACTGTCCACCCATATCAGAGAAGGTGACACGGAAGATGATATCAAACCATCGATCAGCTGGATGTGGGGATGTCATAGAATGATCTCACGCCAAACTGCATTCCGCCTTCAACTCTATATTACATATGTGTACGCAAATATTCATCCAATTTATCAGGAAAATTAACGGTCATTCCGTCTACATCACAGTGTAGCGCATGAAGCATCAGATCGACCGTTTTACACCCCCATGCACGAACGTCAAAGCCCTTTTGATGCAGTTCCTGTGAAGATTCAGGCGTAAGATATTTGACATTCGGGCAAATCTGCTCTCCACCGATTTCGGCAAAACATTTCAGCTCTTCATCCGTGAGTGTTTGAACCAGCCAACCGATACGATAGGATGAATCAAGCGCTTTGACCTCCTTTAATACATCAAACATCGTGGATGTGATCACTGTTTTCGAACACATGTTGTAACGCTCCAGCATTTGAAGCACATCCCCGGCAATGTCTCTCTCCTTGATCTCAATTGCAAATTGAAGCTCCCTCCAACCGAATAATTGCAAAAAAAGTTCAAATGAAAGAATCTTGTCACAAACAGGACAGCTCGGATGCTTTACCGACAGCTCTTGTATTTGCGCCCATGTATATTCTTGTACCACCCCCGTTTGATCCGTCACACGATCAAATGTGGAATCATGAAAAAGATACAAAACGCCATCCGTCGTTCGTCGGACGTCGGTTTCCAAAGCATTTGCCCCCTGCAAAATTCCAAGCGAAAAAGCAAGAGCGGTGTTTTCGGGAGCGTATTCGCTTGCTCCCCTGTGTGCATAATTCAGAATTTTTTTCTTCATAATAACCCCTTGTCAAAAATGGTGTACTGCATTATAATTTTAAAATAATTTCATAAACAATCAAATTTGCTTTTTATCAATCATTTATTTACATTCAATATAAATTCCCCTTAAATTACCTGTTTATCAATTTATTTTATCCAATAAATCATTGATATATATTGACATTGAAGCTGAAATATGATAAAATAAAAGCGTGATATAATGCATATATCAGAATGAAAAAAGGGGAAAGATCCGATGACCATTCTAACGGACAAATACCGATATATACAGAAAAAAGACAACATCAGTATTCAGCATATAACCACTCAAAATGACTATAAGCAAAAGTATGTTCATATGCACGACCGGACGGAAATGCTGTTCATTACCTGCGAAACTGAAGCCCATGTGCTAAACAACGGAAACATGCAAACCGTGCACACCCCTGCACTGATCATTCATAAAGCGGGAACCTACCACAGCACTGATACAAAGCATACGGAAGACAGCCTGTATTCCAGCTATTGCCTTTATTTCGACAGACAATATACCTCCCAGATCCCCGAAGTTTTTCTTCACAGCCAGATACTGTTCAGCGATGATTGCCTGATCCTGCCACTCACGCAGGAGCAGGTCAACCGATTTCAAACGTATCTGGAGCTG
>CAZSGT010000500.1:0-2115 GCA_964606215.1 uncultured Lachnospiraceae bacterium | reverse complement strand
ACAAACAAGGTTCCAAGGATCACTGCCTCCAGACATTGTCCCGTGATGAAATTACTGAAATTCCTATGCAGCATGGAACACACTTCCAGGATTTTGTTCCCCACCTTCTCCGGCAGATAAGCGGAGATGATCCTGACACACTGATTCCCCAGCTTTTCTTTCTGTGACAAAATATATAATGCAAAAATAAAGGCAATCACAATATTAACAATTCCGCCTATGATGCCGCTTGCCACGTTGACTGTAGAAGTCAACATGTCTCCCGCGCCATTTTTTAAGAAATCAATGACTGTGTCCACCAGAGAATCCCAGTTGATCTCTATGTCCTCCAATGTTTCCACTTTCCCGGCAAGTTCAGGATAATTTGTCGCCAGACTTTCCAACTCTTCCGTTATCCCGTCCACAAAGGAAGGTATCTTCTTTCCCACCTCCGCGATAGTGGCCGTTACCTGCGGAACCACCGTGCCGATAACAATCGTAATTACTAAAAATACCGCCACAATGGACAACACCATACAAAGAGGACGCTTCAGCTTGGAGGCTGCTTTCCCATTCCATTTTTTCAGCATTTTGTTCTCAAATGCTTTCATAGGCAGATTCAGCACAAACGCAATGATGCCGCCGTATAAAAACGGGCTTGCGATCTGAAAGGCAAAACTGAATCCGGCAAGAACCCTGTCGCTGTATATAATGCCCAGAACCAGCACTGCCGCCAGAACCATAAGCCATCTGATCTGTCTCATTTTTTCCTTATCAAATCCCATTTAAATAACCACTCCTTTTCTCAATCAGTGAATTTCTGGCTCCAAAGCTGGAAACTCTCATCCATATACATAACTGCCCCGCATTCAAAGCCCCTTTCCCAATCCGGCTTTCTTCAGATCCAAACAGCTTCAGGCATCTTTTTCTTCCAGCAATGCCACCAGATATTCCCAGACACGTCTGGTGGAAGATATGCTCAAAGTCTCCTCTGTGGTATGGATTGCCGTCATCTGGGGACCTATGGAAACACAGTCCAGATCCTTGATCTTACTGCCCAGGATACCGCATTCCAGACCGGCATGAATAGCCTCCACCTTTGGCGTCACCCCATACATTTTCTCATACAGGGATACCATCTTGTCCCGCAGAGGGGAATTTTTTCTATAGGCCCAGCCCGGATAATCACCGGTCACTTCATTGCTGCCTCCTGCAAGCTCCGTGACGGCATTCAGCTTATCAATCAGCGCGTGCTTCGCGCTTTCCACACTGCTCCGCACAGAAAATTCCGCCAGCAGAACCGCCTTCTTTTCCTTACCTCCATCCTTAGCCACAGAACAGTCCGCCGACCATTCCGCCACAAACGCGGCATCTGACTCATCTCCCGCAGAAATCAAAGACTTTGTTTTCTCTCCGCCAAGTTCCAGAATTCCCATATTTAAGGAAGTCTCCACCAACCCCGGCATATCGGCGCTCATAGCCTGTACTCCACCTGGCATGGCTACCAGAAAATCTGCCGCCTTCCTGGTGTCCGCTGCACTGATACACCAATGTATCTTAAGTCCGTCCACACCTGCGCTCAGGCACGTCTCAGTTCCAGCCTCACTTCTCTCCTGACGTATTTCCGCTCCGGCTGCGTCAGCACAGGAATGTGCCTCCTCTCCGGCTGCCTCCCACTTAATATAGAAACCAGGATCCCTGGTAACAAGTTCCCTTTTGATCTCCTGCTCCAAGGCAGAAAGTATTTTCATAAAGATTGCGCATTCTTTCTCATCCACCAGTAAAAGTGCGGTAGTCTCGCGGGGAATGGCATTGTCCGCCAGCCCGCCTTTCACCTCACAGAGGCGAACTGTGATCCTGCCGGACACATCCTTCAAAATCCTTCCAAACAGGCAGTTGGAATTCCCCCGCTCTTTGTGGATCTCTCCGCCGGAATGGCCTCCCAGGAGCCCTCCTACCGCCACCTTATAAACAATCCCTCTGCTTTCCTCTACGGAAAGGGGCAGCCTGCACTTCACCCGCGCCCCGCCTGCACAGCTTGTGAGAAAGATGCCCTCATCCTCGGAATCCAGATTTACCATTCTGTGTCCTGTCAGCACGGAAAGGTCAATGGCCCTGGCGCCATCCATGCCCACC
>CAZSGT010000499.1:0-2119 GCA_964606215.1 uncultured Lachnospiraceae bacterium | reverse complement strand
TGGACGGAGGAAGGCGACTCACCAACCATGGGAGACCTGAAAGGACTGGAGATTATCCGCGCCCCCAACAGTATCCTCCGGTTCGTGATACCAGTGATTGTCTCCTTCATTCCCTTTGTCATACAGATTTTTAAGGGATATGGCTCCAGGGATTATATCGCAAACCTGTGTTGTCTTTTTGTGATTGGACTGGTTACACTTCTGTTTCTGGCTTTTAATGCGATTGTACAAAAAAACCGGACAGAGATGGTCAGCACAGACCGTCAATTAAACCGCGCCTTCTCCCATATACAATTCCATAACTGGTCCGCTGCATTTTTGCGGAATGCACTAATCAATACCGCATATACATGGATAACCTGGCTGTTTATCCGCAGATTCCACATCACATATCCAGTATTTTTGCTATGTACCCTGCTTTATGTAATTCTGCTTGTACTATCCCTGTTCTGGGCAGAATATAAAACCCGGCGCCTGCAGCAAAAACTGTTTATCGAATCCGGCAGCCACCCCGACGAACAGGATGATGTGCACTGGATTCACGGCATATTATATCACAACCATCAGGACGGACGCACTGTGGTAAAACGCCGGGTACGCACCGGGTATACCCTCAATCTTTCCAAACCTCTGGGAAAACTCTGTGGTATCCTGCTGATTATAATTTTCCTGCTCTTACCGGTTAGCTGTATTGGCTTATTTTTTGAGGAGTTTACTCCCCCCAGTATGGAAGTCACGCAAGACCATGTGATGCTGGAACATTTGCAGAATATAGAATATATTCCGGCAGACAACATTACCTCTGTTGAGTATATTCCTGAGCTTACAGGAATCAAAAAAATCTCCGGTCTTACCTTTACAAAATTTTACAAGGGCGTATTCCGGTTAAAGGATTATGGCAGCTGTATCTTTTATCTGAATCCTACCCTGGATGGATTCATCGTTATTCATACAAAAAACGGAACGTATGTTATCAACGAGTATTCGGAGAATGAGACAAGGCAGTTATACCAGAAAATTTCAGATATTCTTTAAACACCAGAAGGTTACACATTGGGAGCCAGCTTATTGTAACAAATAAGAAGTTTCGCTTGCGAAACTCTTGTGCCGTGCAAAACCGATATCCACTGGATATCGGTTTTGCACGGACTGAAATGAAACATCCTTCATTTGATTTCCCTTTGCAAGCCATCTACCTTCTTTTTTAAAATATAAGAGATATTAAGCACTCCAAAAATTATCATACCTACAGCGAATAAAATCCACGTATAGGGCATTCCCAGCGGCTGGTACTTTAAAACAATATCGTGCTGTCCGGGGGTTACTTCTACCCCCATAAAAGCGGTATTGACACGACATATATTCTCTATCTCTTTTCCATCCACAAATACTTTCCATCCATTGTTATAGGGAATACTTAAATACAGCAATCCACCCTTTTGAGTATCCACAGTTCCCTCTATACAGTCATTTTTCTGTGCTGTGACCTGTAAACGGTTTTTCTCCAAATTCTCGGCCTGCTGCTGAAAATTTTCTACCGGAACCGCTACCACCTGAATCTCATCATAGGTGTACTCTCCCAATTCTGTGAACAGACAGGTAATATTTCCGTCAAAGCGATCTACATATCCCATATTCAGCATATAGTCCTGTATGCCAGAGATTCCCTGCGCCTCTCCCTCCATATTGGCAACACTCTTTTGAATTCCATCTCTATTTGCTATTATCCGGAGATTATTATAATCTGTTTCCGACATCCTTGACAGAAGAAAACGCATCTTCTCCACTTTATTGCTCTGCTCTTCTTCAGTGCGCAACTCCCACAATTCTTCTGTGTCATACGGTGTTCTATGGAGATTTTTGAATATAACATATATTTCGCTATTGACAACCTCCTGTTTCAGCTTAATTGTCATGGTAGACGCTTTATCTACATACAATTTATTTTTTTTCTTTAATAGCTTCATCCCCTCATCGGCTTTTAAACGGCAGGAAACTACCTGACTGTTTTCAAACTGTAGTGCTGATGTATCCTGTTTCCTGGTTTGTTGCAGGGAATCAAGAGTTTCCATGTCCACCTGGGCACTCTGCATTAAAACCTGCTCCCGCTCTAATGGGG
>CAZSGT010000498.1:0-2121 GCA_964606215.1 uncultured Lachnospiraceae bacterium | reverse complement strand
TGAACCGCACCAACTGGAAAGACGGCATGGAAAAGAAGCGGAAATTTTCTTATCAGGAACAAAGAGATTATGACACCATTGAAGGGGATATCGCCGGGCTGGAGGAGGAACTCCGCCAGACGGAAGCCGACATGCTTGCCAATGCCATGGACTATCCCAAACTTGCGGAACTCACTGCAAAAAAAGAAGAGCTGGAAACAGCTCTGGAAGAGAAAATGGAGCGGTGGATGTACCTGGAGGAACTGGCAAAGGAGCTTGGAGTAGAGAAAGCTTAGGATTTTATGTCAAACATACGCTCTTTCCTGCATATAATGATACAAAACATTTAGGAGTCTAGTGTGGAGGATATCTATGAACAATTGCACCGACCTTTATTTTCTCTCTACAGTTGCCTGCAAACTGTCCGAATGCCTTTCAGAAGAAGAGCTTGAATTTCTCGCTGCGAATCTGAAAGCTCTCGGTGAAATGCTTGAACTTATGTCCATACGGCAGACAAAGCAAAAAAATGCATAATAAAATCGGGGTAACAGGATTTGAACCTGCGACCTCACGACCCCCAGTCGTGCGCGCTACCAAACTACGCCATACCCCGAATCCTTTACTACGATACCACATTTTCTAAAAATATACAAGGCATTTTTTATCGAATAGGGAATTTTAGAATAAACAAACAGGAAAGCATTTAGCAAATAAAATACTTTCCTGCGTACCCTGTCTTATAAAAGAATCTCTTTATAGTACTCTGCGTAATCTTTCCGGTTTTCCTTTGTGAACTGGATTGCTGTTCTCGGATGCTGATTTAACTGTCCCGTCATAAGGTACTGTAAATCATATCCCCAGACCACGCCTTCTTCTTTCAATTTTATCATATGGTCTTCAATAAACTTAAATACCGGATATACGTTATATTTTGGATTTTTCAGGAAACCTAAAAGTAATTCCATTGCACAGTTTCCGGCACCGCGTCCCATGGCAAGATAGGTTGCATCCAGCCAGTCCACACCGTCTCCGCAGGCTTCTATAGTATTTGCAAAAGCCAGCTGCTGGTTGTTATGTGCATGGATTCCCACCTTTTTGCCATACTTGGCAGCAAAATTCAGATACAAATCTGCAATCCTGGCAATCTGCTCCGGGTAAAGGGAGCCAAAGCTGTCTACTATGTAAATGCAGTCTACCGGCGTCTGTCCCAACATTTCCAGCGCAATCTCTATGTCTTCTTTTTGCGCATTGGAAATCGCCATGATATTACAGCTTGTCTCATAGCCCTTTCTCGCAGCGTCCTCTACCATATCTATGGCTTCCGGCATCTGATGGATATAAGCGGCAACCCGGACCAAATCCACTGGAGAATTCACTTTCTCATCGAAATCATTCTTATCGTGTCTGCCGATATCTGCCATTATGGCTAACTTTAAATCAGTATCGTTCTCCCCCACAATCTCCCGGATATGTTCATCATTACAGAATTTCCACTTTCCAAACTTCGACTCGTCAAACACCTTTTTTGAGGCTCTATATCCCATCTCCATGTAGTCCACACCAGCATTGAGATTCGTCTGGTATAATTCCTTCACAAAATCATCTGTAAAATAAAAATCATTGACCAGTCCCCCATCACGAAGGGTGGCGTCCACTACCTTAATACTTTCTCTGAAACCTAATAAATTTGATAACTGTTTCATTTTTGTCTTTCCTCCTGCTATCTGTCGTTGTCACACTATTATATCAGCTTCTAACCAAAAAAACAAATCTTGACACCAATCACAATCAGTATCACACCGCCTAAAATCTGCGCCTTGTCCGCAATTTTCACGCCAAACCGTTTTCCCAGTTTTACACCTGCAACACAAATTGGAAATGTTACCCCCGCAATAATAAGAGAAGAAACCATTGCACGGAGCACATCGTAGGATGCAGTGGTAAATCCGATAGATAAGGCGTCAATGGAAGTTGCCACCCCCTGTACAAGCAAAAGCCGCAAACTCAGACGCTCTACCTGATACTCCTGCCCTTTCATGCCCTCAATCAGCATTTTCCCACCGATGAATGCCAGCAGAACCAGCGCAAACCATGGTATCAGCCGCTCAAAAACCACAAAAATCTCTTTTATCAGCGTAACGC
>CAZSGT010000497.1:0-2124 GCA_964606215.1 uncultured Lachnospiraceae bacterium | reverse complement strand
AAGGAAATACATAGGAATATCAGCGGTTTGAAAAACATTCCCTCGGTAAAGGCTTTTGCAGAGGCAATTTTGGAACAGGGAAGTTATAAAAATATCGCAAAGACCCGCTATGTCAATGACAAGCAGATTACAGACCATTACGCGATTATTCCTACCGGACAGGGATTTTCGGCAATCCGCAGCCTGAATCAGACGGCGCTGCATGTTTATGAGGCTGTGGTGCGGCGTTTTTTAAGCATCTTCTGTCCGTCGGCAGTTTATCAGAAAATCAGTCTGGTGACCTCAATGGAGCTGCCGGAACATGGCCGGGAGAAATTCTTTGCCACTTTTAAGATACTTGTAGAGCCCGGCTATCTGAGGGTAATGGAATATTCTTTCCAGAAGAAAAAGAATGAGGAATCCGAGAAGGATAACGCCCAGACCTGTGATGCAGATTTCATGGAAAAGCTGTCAGCATTAAAAAAAGGTATGGATTTGCCGGTGACTGCATTAAATATCAAAGAGGGGGAAACTTCACCTCCCAAACGTTACAATTCCGGTTCCATGATTCTTGCTATGGAGAATGCAGGACAGTTGATTGAGGATGAGGAGCTGCGTGCACAGATTAAGGGAAGCGGCATCGGTACCAGCGCCACCAGGGCAGAAATCTTAAATAAACTGGTGCGCATATCCTATCTTCACCTCAATAAAAAAACACAGATTATCACACCGACCCATCTGGGAGAAATGGTGTATGACGTGGTGGAGGCGTCCATAAGCTCCCTGCTCAATCCGGAGCTGACCGCCAGCTGGGAAAAAGGATTGACCTATGTGGCGGAAGGACAAATTACGGAGCAGGAATATATGGATAAACTGGATGGGTTTGTCCGGCGAAGAGTGGACGGCGTTAAGGCACTGAGCAATCAGGGACAGCTGCAGCGGCGATTCCATGCCAGTGCGGAGTATTATAAAAAATAAAGGAGGTTCGTATGTACACAAAACTGAAAAATAACAAGCTGTTTAACATGGATGAAACCATTGCTGCGGGTATTTTTGAGGGAACCACGTATCCATGGGAGGTACTGCCTAAAATCGGGAGCTTTATCAAGGCGCTGGGAGAGACCTTATCTCCAGAGGAATATGAAAAGCAGGGCGAAGACATCTGGATTGCCAAAAGTGCAAAGGTGTTCGACAGTGCTTACATAGCGGGACCGTGTATTATCGGTAAGAATACGGAAGTGCGCCAATGTGCATTTATCCGTGGAAATGCACTGGTGGGGGAGAACTGTGTGATTGGAAATTCCACGGAGCTCAAGAATGTGCTTCTGTTTAATAATGTGCAGGTACCTCATTACAATTATGTGGGGGATTCCATTCTGGGATACAAGTCCCATATGGGCGCAGGCTCCATTACCTCCAATGTGAAGTCGGATAAAACACCGGTTACAGTTGCCTATGAGGGAGAGCGGGTAGAAACCGGATTGAAGAAGATGGGAGCCATTCTCGGAAATTACGTGGAGGTAGGCTGCAACAGCGTGCTCAATCCGGGAACAATCATTGGCAGCAACAGCAATGTGTATCCCCTGTCCAGTGTCCGGGGGTATGTGCCGGGAGGCAGTATCTTTAAGGACGCCCGAAGAGTTGTACCGAAGGAGAACTCGTAAATAAGCATTGGAGGGAATCCTGCGGGTATACAGAGAAATACTGTCAGCATCCGATGGCAGTGAGGCGGGATTCTGCCTGCCGCCCTAAGAGGAGAAAACCTTGTCGAAAAAGAGAAAAAATGGCAAAAAACTATGGACTATTTTGCGTATTTATGATTAAATAAAAATAGCGTGATTACCATCACAAAACTATAACGAAATTGAAAGGAGTTTCAACATGATTTATTCACAGGAAGTAGAAAATATGTGTCCAGTTGCGCAGGGCGTACACCATGGTTGTGCACCAATCCCGGAAGAAGCAAAGTGGGTACAGGCGAAAGAAGTAACAGATAGCTCAGCCTTTACACACGGTATTGGCTGGTGTGCACCACAGCAGGGTGCCTGCAAGCTGACACTGAATGTAAAAGAGGGTATTATCCAGGAAGCTTTGGTTGAGACCATCGGATGTTCCGGTATGACGCACTCCGCAGCTATGGCATCT
>CAZSGT010000496.1:0-2126 GCA_964606215.1 uncultured Lachnospiraceae bacterium | reverse complement strand
TCCTCCTGCACAATCTTTTCACTCTCTTACAACTATATGCTGCTGTCTGTTATGTGTGCATGTCTGGCATTGAAAAACCAAATCGTATATGCTACACTTGTGGTATAAATGTTTGGAGGAAGCTTTCACTATGTTGAAATATGTATATAAAGTAATTATTCTTATGGCAGTTTTTATGGGAGCATTTTATATATTTAGCCGGAATATCCAGGAGATTCATGTGGATGCAGGCAAATCTGTAACGGAAATGAGCGACAGCTCTTTTCCGGTACTTTACATTGGAACACAGGATTTAATTATCAATCCTCTGCACGGATACAGCAGTAATATTGATACCAGGGAAGTAAGAGAATCCATTACTGCCCTGACCCAGGATAAAACCTTTACCGTTCGTTTAGAGGAGACCGAGAGCAATATTAAAAAATTGGAATACGAGGTGCGCAGCATCCGTGACAATACGCTTTTGGACAACAGCTCCATTACTGCCTTTGACAAAGAAAAGGGATACCGTGTGGCGAAAATTACACTGGATACTACGCTGGACACCAGCACAGAATATGGACTGAAATTTACGGTTATCACAAATTCCAGCAAAAAAATACACTACTACACACGCATAAAATATTATGAAAGTGATTTTTACCTGAAAGAAAAACTGGAATTTGCAGAGACCTTCCAAAAAAATACTTTTACGAAGGAACAGCCAAAAAAAATCACTGCATATATTGAGCCAAACTCCAGCGAAGATAACTCTTCGTTTGCAAGAGTTACCATTAATTCCAGCTATGACACTATCACCTGGGGAAACATGAAACCGGAAGTAGTGACGGAACAGATTCCAACCATAAAGGAAATAAACGTGGAGACTGCTGCCATTCTCTATGATTACTACGTGGATGCAGACACCGCCACAGCAAGGGAGCGTTTTCATATAAAAGAATTTTTCCGTGTGCGCATTCACGATGGGCAGTTTTATCTTCTGTATTATCTGCGCACCATGGAAACGGAATTTAACCCAGACCTTGCCTCTATTTCCGAAAATGAATTTAAGATTGGCATTACTAACGAAACAGATATGCAGCTTGTGATGAACGAGAACAAGGATAAACTGGCATTTGTCCGGGACGGAAGTCTCTGGTACTACGATATGAACTTGAACAAGCTGACTACCGACTTTACTTTCTTGGAGAAAGAAGAGAACTATGTGCATGCCTCCTATGACCAGCACAACATACGTATTTTAAAAATGGATAACAACGGAAATATCCGCTTTATTGTGTATGGATATATGAACCGGGGAGATTATGAGGGACGGGTTGCTATTTTATTATACGATTATGATGTAAAGCAAAACCGTATAGAAGAACGGGTATACATCCCCCTTACCACCACATATCTGAAATTAAAGCAGGACTTTGGCAGCTTCTCCTATGTGAATGACAAAGATATTTTTTATTTCTCCCTGAACAACGTAGTATATGCCTACAACATTGCTTCCCGCAAATGCGACACACTGGTGGACAATATTTCCGGCGACAATTTTGTTATGCTGGAACATTCCAAATGCTTTGCCTGGATGAACGACAGCGACATCCAAAAGAGCGACAATATTACCATATTAAATCTGGAAACGGAAAAACAACAGACAGTGAAAGCAGCAGATTCCGATAATGTAGCTTTGCTGGGAACCATTGACGACTACATGATTGTGGGATATGTCCACTCTAAGGATATAAAGGAATCCAAAGATGGCTCCGTGCTGACGCCATACTATGAACTGCAGATTCTTGATGCAGACGGTAAGGTTGTAAAAGATTATAAAGAATCAAAAAAATATATCACAGCCATCGATGTGGAAGATACTGTGGTTCATCTGACCCGGGTTAAAAAAAGTGGAAATACATTTGTCCCCACTTCCAGTGACAGCATCGTCAACCATATTCCTGAGGATGCTTCCACCGCCAGACTTTCCACACGTGTTACAGACCTTGCCATGACGGAGTATTATATTTCCATGCCGCTGTCTTTCCACATGAAAAAACTGCCGGACAAACAGCTGACAAAAAATGTGATTATCACAGAGGATACCACACTGCGTTTGCAGGAAAACACAGACACACACAACA
>CAZSGT010000495.1:0-2130 GCA_964606215.1 uncultured Lachnospiraceae bacterium | reverse complement strand
AGTTGCTGTTGTGACAGGAGGTACCAGGGGAATTGGGTTTGTGATTGTAAGGGAATACGTATCCAATGGGGTGAAAGTTGTACTTTTTGGTTCCAGACAGGAGTCTGTGGATAAGGCTCTGGAGAAATTAAAGAGCGAGAATGCAGACTGGGAAGTAGAGGGAAAGTTTCCAAAGCTGACCGATGCCGCAGAGGTAGAAAACGCTATTCAGGAAGTGAAGAAAACCTATGGCAGGATTGATATTCTGGTAAACAATGCTGGAATTTCCCAAAGCACACCTTTATATGACTATACAGCGGAGGAGTTTGACAAAGTCATTGACTTGAACATAAAGGGCATCTTTTATGCCATCCTGCCGACGGCAAAGATTATGAAGGAGCAGGGCGGTGGCTGTATTATCAACACCAGCTCCATGGTGAGCATTTCCGGTCAGCCTGCAGGCGTGGGATATCCTGCCAGCAAATTTGCGGTGAACGGTCTGACAATCTCCCTGGCGAGAGAGTTGGGAAAAGACCATATTCGTGTGAACGCAGTGGCTCCGGGAGTGACAAAGACGGATATGGTAGCGTCCCTGCCAGAACAGGTAGTACAGAGAATTTCAGCACAGATTCCACTAGGAAGACCGGGAGAGCCGGAAGAGGTGGCGAATGCGTTTCTGTTCCTTGCCAGTGATTTGGCAGAGTATGTGACAGGAGAAATCTTGTCCGTGGACGGAGCATCAAGATCGTAAGAAGATTGATTGTAATATAAGGCTGTCTTTCATGTATAATGTAGGTATCATTATATAAGGGAGGACAGCCTTTTATGGGGAGAAAAATTACAAATGAAATATTGGAACAGTACCAGGCGTATTTGATTGAGGAGGAGAAGAGTGCGGCAACCATTAACAAGTATATGTGTGATTTGAAAAAATTACAAAATTTTGCAGGAGGACGGGAACTGTCGAAATTTCTTGTCATCGCATATAAAGAAAGCCTGCGAAAAGAGGGACGATACAAGACAAGCAGCATCAACTCTTTTCTGGTGGCGGCAAATCGCCTGTTTGAGTATCAGGGCTGGTATGATTTGCGTATCAAAACCTTTAAAATCCAAAAAGAAATATTTGTACCAGAGGACAGGGAGCTGTCAAAGGAGGAATACAAAATATTGGTAAGGGTTGCAAAAGAAGAGGGAAAAGAGAGGATGGCGCTGATTTTGCAGACCATTTGCGCAACGGGAATCCGCGTCAGTGAACTTTCGTCGGTTACGGCTGCGTCAGTCCGAAACGGCGTCGCAACAATTTACAATAAAGGGAAAGAACGACAGGTGCTGTTTCCCAGACATTTGCAGGTAAAGCTTTTGCAGTATATGAAAAAGACCAGACTTAAACAGGGAATCGTATTCCAGACTTCCAATGGAAAGGCGGTGAACCGGACAAATATCTGGCGGGAAATGAAAGGATTGTGTGAAAGAGCCGGCATCAATCCGAAAAAAGGTTTTCCCCATAACCTAAGACATTTATTTGCAAGGATGTTTTACAGGGTTGGAAGAGATATAGCTAAACTGGCAGATATATTAGGGCATAGTAGTATTGAGACAACACGGATTTATTTAAAGGAATCGTATAGTACATACCGGGAGCAGCTGGAATGTATGGAATTGTTAATATAAACCGTGTACATACTGGTGGGAGTGCAGAACTACTTAGAAAAACTCCGAAGGATTTATATCCGTCGGAGTTTTGTTACTCTATAGGAAATGCGGAGAGTTTCGCAAGCGAAATTCTTTCTTAATAGGAAACAAAAAAATACAACATAATGATTATTATGTTGCAAAAATATTTTTCTTAACTTCTTGAGTCATTATAACACAGGTTTTTTTCTAAAGCAATATCTTATTTGAAAAATTCTGCTACCAGATTCGACATTATTCTTTTTTATTCGACAAGCTGATTTTCACACAATTTATAATCATTTTATTTGCCAGCATAAAATGTATTTTTTCGCACTATCTGGTTGATATCTGCAATAAAATTTTGGGAGAGTACCTTCACCTTGCAGTAGAAGATACCAACATAATAATCATTATGTTGCATGGGAGGTGGAACATGCCGTCAATATTGTCTATGCTTGAAGCACTCATGTGAAAGCA
>CAZSGT010000494.1:0-2131 GCA_964606215.1 uncultured Lachnospiraceae bacterium | reverse complement strand
CGCCGTGCAACGCCGCACCGGAAGAAATTCCCACCAGAATCCCCTCGGTTTTTGCCAGAAGCTTTGCCACACGGAAAGCATCCTCATCCTCCACCCGAATGACCTCATCATAGACGGAGGTATTTAAAACATCCGGCACAAATCCGGCTCCGATTCCCTGGATTTTATGAGCGCCTGCCCTGCCCTCAGAGAGCACCGGGGAGGTGTCTGGCTCCAGGGCAACCACTTTCACATCCGGGTTCTGTTCTTTTAAATACTCGCCGGTTCCGGTAATCGTGCCGCCGGTACCCACACCCGCCACAAGAATGTCCACCTTGCCCTCAGTATCCTTCCAGATTTCCGGTCCTGTCGTCGCCTTATGTACAGCTGGATTCGCTGCATTCACAAACTGCCCGGGAATAAAACTGTCGGGAATTTCTTTTTGCAGGGCGTCGGCTTTTTCAATGGCACCCTTCATACCCTTTGCCCCTTCTGTCAGCACCAGCTCTGCACCGTATGCCTTTAAGATGTTTCTGCGCTCCACGCTCATGGTCTCCGGCATGGTGAGGATAATGCGGTATCCCTTTGCCGCGGCAATGGCGGCAAGACCAATGCCTGTATTGCCCGATGTAGGTTCGATAATTACCGAGCCTTCCTTCAGTACACCTCTTTTTTCCGCATCTTCAATCATTGCTTTGGCAATCCGGTCCTTTACACTTCCTGCCGGATTAAAGTATTCCAGCTTTGCTAACACCTTGCTGTCCAGCCCCAGCTCCCTTTCAATGTTTACCATCTCAACCAGCGGGGTATTTCCAATCAATTCCAGTGTTCCCTTATAATAATTTGCCATATCCTTTTCCTTCTTTCTTTCATTTTTTCCTTGTTAATATGATGTTTTCTGTATAGTATCACCAATTTCCTACTATGTCAATAGGTTTTATATGATTTAATAAAAAACCTTTATGAAGAACCTTTGATTTCATGTATAAATTTCCCAGCTTCTGTCCATATTACTAAGGCGATGAAATGTCTATGGATTTTGCGCAGAAGAGATTTTTATCTGCAAGTCGGAAGACCCCGCTATTCAAAAATATCAGGAGGATTATATATGCGTATCCCAAAACATATCGGCATCATCCCGGATGGCAACCGGCGCTGGGCAAAAGGAAATGGATTAGAAAAAGAAGACGGCTATGCATATGGACTGGAACCTGGACGCAAGCTGCTGCAGACAGCACAGAACTGGGGTATACAGGAACTAACCTACTATGGATTTACTGTAGACAATTGCAAACGTCCCAAAAAACAGGTCGTTGCATTTTCAAGCGCCTGCGTCGAAGCAGTCAGAATCATGGAAGAGGAAAATGCAGACATATTTGTGACTGGCAATACGGACTCCCCCTGCTTTCCCGCCGAACTGCTTCCATACACAGACCGCAGCCGGTCTGCCGCCTGCGATACTAAAAAATTAAGGGTAAATTTGCTGGTAAACTACGGATGGGAATGGGATATGAAACATGACTGGGCATCCCGTGAAATTCCCAGAATCGACCTGGTAATCCGCTGGGGCGGCATGTGCCGTTTATCCGGCTTCCTGCCAATTCAGACCGTATATTCTGATTTTTATATTGTAAAAGATTTGTGGCCGGATTTTCGGGAAAAACATTTTACCGACGCATTACAATGGTACCAGAAACAGGATATCACTTTAGGAGGATAGAAGTAAAACAAAAATGCAAAACACCGAATCTGCCAGCCTTACAAAGACAGATCCGGTGTTTTTTAAAAATACATGGAGGTAAAGTATATCGATATTGTATGGTTATGACATTGTCAACTCAATTTCGTTCTGGTCCTGCAGCAATTCTGCCGGAATATAATCTCCTTCCAGTTCTTTTCCATTGAGTGTCAGCTTCTTGCAGCCAGACTCCGCATTTCCCGGATTCTTAACCACAATATGCAGATGTTTTCCCCTGAAATCCTTATCCATTTCAAGAGCATCCCATTCTTTCGGGATGGATGGGGCAATTCGCAGTCCATAGAAATCTGGTCGGATACCGAGAATTCCTTCCACACAGCCCACCATGACCGTAGATGCGGTTCCCGTCAGCCAGTGTACATGGGAACGTCCAAAATGGGGGCTGTCTTTGCC
>CAZSGT010000493.1:0-2135 GCA_964606215.1 uncultured Lachnospiraceae bacterium | reverse complement strand
CGATGGCACGGTTTTATTGGAGAAAGAACCCTCCACCAGACAAGTCATGAAGGAGTCTTCTGCCTACCTGCTTACAGATGCCATGAAAGACGTAGTCACAAAAGGCACCGGCACCATCACGCAATTTGACGAAATCTATATGCCGTCTGCCGGAAAGACAGGAACCACCTCCAAGGACGTAGATATCTGGTTTGTGGGATTTACCCCATACTATACTGCCGGAATATGGGGTGGCTATGACAAAAATACCAGCCAGTCCAACACGACCTACCACAAATATATCTGGCGGGAAATCATGCAGGAGGTGCATAAGAAAGAGAAGCTGGAATATAAAGAATTTCCAAAGCCGGACTCCATTGTAAATGCCATAATCTGTACAAAATGCGGCAACCTTGCCACGGAAGGCCTTTGTGATAAAGCCGTGGGAGGTTCCTGCGTAAAGGAAGAAATCTTTGCAAAAGGCTCAGTACCTACCAGCTTTTGCAGCTGCCATCAGGAATACAGTGTCTGCACGGATTCCAATATGCTTGCCACGGATGCCTGTCCCAAATCCCGGGTAGAAAAACAGGTGTATCTGGTAAAAGAACCTCAAAAAGACGGTGAAAATGAGAATAAAACTTCCCGCACTTACACCGCTGACAATGAATTGATGGCTCCCGACAGCCTGACAAAATCCACTTGCAAAAAACACAAAGGCGGAAAGACCACCAATACAGCGAAAGAAACCAGTCCCCCACATACCTCACCAGATTAAAACAGGGCGCACCTCCAAGGTGCGTCCTTTGTATTTACGCGAAGGCAAAGTGAGAATAATCTGCGAGCTTGCTCGCAGGATATTCGAGCGCGCCCGCGAACGATAAGCTGACTCGCGAAGCGTGGCAGCGTTTGTTTATGTGTGAAGATAAAGCATATAAGCTCACGATTTCCTTTTTACACCATATGATATAACGGACCACTGCCCGCCCCTAAATCCAGGCCAAATGCGATGGTTTTTGCAATATATTCTTTGGCATACCGGATACTTTCTTCCAGGTTCATCCCTTTTGCCAGTCCACAGGCTATGGCGCTGGAAAGCGTACATCCTGTCCCATGGGTATTGGCATTATCTATCCGCTTTGTCTCAAACCGGATACTCCTGCCCTCCAAAAAGAGGGCGTCGCTGACATCCTCTTCGTTATGCCCGCCCTTGACCAAAAAGGGAACGCCATACTGCTTATACAACTCTTTTGACAGCATCTCCGGGGAAGTCTCTCCGCTTCCCAACAGACACTGGGCCTCAGGAATATTGGGTGTAACCACACTGGCCTGTGGAAAAAGGACATGGGTAAGAAAATCCTCTGCATCCTTTTGCATCAGCCTTGCCCCACTGGTGGCGACCATAACCGGGTCCAACACCAGATTTTTCACCGAATAATATTCGCATCGTTCTGCTACCACCTGCATCGTGGAAGGGTCTGGCAGCATGCCAATTTTAACCGCATCCGGCGGTATATCTTCAAACACTGCATCCATCTGCTTCTTTACCATCTCCGGCGGCAGTACATGCACGCCTGTTACACCTGTGGTATTTTGCGCCGTTACGGCAGTAATCACGGTCATGCCATACACCCCAAGAGCAGACATGGTTTTTAAATCTGCCTGTATCCCTGCACCGCCACTGGAATCGGAACCTGCGATGGACAACACCTTGGAAATCTTATTTTTCACTGCAAAAAACCACCTTTTCACCTTCAAGAATTTTATTTGTGGTGCGCACTGCACACATTTTTCCGCACATGGAACAGGTATGTCTGTCCTCCGGTGGAACGGATTCATAATAAGTCCTTGCCTTTTCCGGGTCTATGGCATAACGGAACATCTCATCCCAGTCCAGTCTATGCCTTGCCGCACTCATCTTGTTATCCACATCCCTTGCTCCCTCCACGCCCTTGGCAATATCTGCGGCGTGAGCGGCAATCTTAGAAGCAATAATACCCTCTCTGACGTCATTGACATCCGGCAGGCGAAGATGCTCTGCCGGCGTGACGTAACAAAGGAAATCCGCACCATTTGCGGCTGCTACCGCACCGCCAATGGCAGATGTAATATGGTCGTATCCCGGTGCAATATCCGTTACAATAGGCCCTAACACATAG
>CAZSGT010000492.1:0-2151 GCA_964606215.1 uncultured Lachnospiraceae bacterium | reverse complement strand
GAAGAAACATTTTGAAATAAAGTTGGATAATAAATGTTGATTTTGTAATAAAGATTGATAAAAACGGTGGTGTCTATGCCAAAGAGAATGCGAACTTGGAACGAGAACAAATACCGTAAATACCTAGCAGAAGGAAGAGGCCAAGGGGAGCTTTCGGAATATGTGCCGTGGGTTCAGATTCAGGATTTTCCATCAAAAGGCATTGTTTCCCGTGTAAAAGGGCGTACTACTGGCAGGGTACACCATCTGGTATCCAACTTGGAACTGTGGTTTTTTTATCTGATTGACTGGTCTGAAAAAACGACGGATATCAGGGAGCAGTTTCCGCTTAGCGATATATCTGATGCCATTGGGATTGCCGACAGTTGTGGAATATCCTATCCTTACGATAATATCAGCGGTTTTCCATATGTGATGACGACAGATTTCCTGATCACGACGCACAACGGATATCTTGCGAGGTCTATCAAGCCATCGGAGGAGCTTAAGAAACGGCGGGTAAAGGAAAAGCTTGAAATAGAAAGACGGTACAGGATCAAGAGAGGAATTGACGGGAAGGTGGTGACGGAACACGAACTTCCAAGGACGAAGATCAGAAATATCGAATGGATATATTCGGGAAACGACTTTACTAAACTGATACAAAACAAAAAAGTGGAACAGGAATGCAAAGAACTTTTTATGGAAATGTATTGTGGCGGGAAATCAGCGGTTGCAGCTATTGCCACGCACGTGGAGAATATGCATGATCTTGAGAAAGGCGTTGGCATAGCATTGTTTAAGCTCTTAATACGGGACGGGCTAATTGTGGTCGATTTAAACAAGCAGATTAATCTGACAGAGCCAAGGCGTGAGGAATATAATGGAACGGAATATTTTTGTAAATGAAGTTTTATACTGCAATGACGAAGAACAGCTATACAGGGTATTATGGGTTTCAGCCAGACAGGAGTACGGATACTGGATTCCTGTTGATGGAAAGATGAATGGAATCCCTGTAAAGTTTGACTGCAAGAAAGTAGCAGAGGGATTGGCAGATGGCATAATCACATCTGCTGATGACCCGATTACATTCTGTGACATAGATATAACTGCAGAGGCTATGAAACAAAGGGATGAATGGTGGCGTATCTTAAAACCGGCTCTTGAAAGCGAACCGGATATATATGAACGGAAGCGCAGGGGTGAACTGCTAGCGGAAGCGGCAGAAAAGAATGGAAAATCAAAAACCAACTTATACCGCTACATTATTAAATACTGGAAAAGAGGGAAGACACCAAACGCATTTCTTCAGGATTACAGGAACTGTGGTAAGGGGCAGAAAACACAGGCCAATAAAAAACTGGGCCGACCAGTAGTTCATGAAGGCGGGTTTGGGAAAATCCTTACAGAAAAAGATGTAAAAAATTTCAAATCTGCTATCAGGAAATATTACCTGAACCGTAAGGGAGCCAGCATGAAAGCTGCTTATGAAAAGATGCTGGGGGATTACTATTCAGTATTAGAGGAAGGTGAGAATGGGCAGGAGTGCTTGAGGCTTCTGCCAGCGGATCAGATTCCTTCCATTTATCAGTTCCAATACTGGTACCAGAAAAACCGGGATGAGAAAACAGAGGCACAGAAACGGAGAGGGGATGCAAAGTTTGAGCTGACAGGACGGGCAATCACAGGCAGATCCGATTATCAATTGATGGGACCGGGCGCAAAGTACCAGATTGATGCAACGGTCGGCGATATTTACCTGGTCTCACAATTTAACCGCAAGGATATCATAGGAAGGCCGGTAATGTATTTTGTCATGGACAGCTACAGCAGGATGGTCACCGGGATGTACGTCGGACTCGAAGGGCCGTCCTGGGCCGGAGCGATGATGGCCATTGAAAATGCTGCCAGCGATAAAGTGGCATACTGCGCCTCATACGGAGTAACAATCACTGAGGAAGAATGGCCGTGCCACCATATACCCACAGCAATCCTTGCGGACAGGGGAGAAATGGAGAGCAGAGTTGCTGATAATCTGGTTCAGATGCTTGGCATCCGCATTGAAAATGCTCCGCCGTACAGGGCAGATTTGAAAGGGATCATTGAACAGCATTTCCGCACGATTAATACGGATGCGACGCCATTTCTGCCGGGGAAAGTGCTTCCGGA
>CAZSGT010000491.1:0-2160 GCA_964606215.1 uncultured Lachnospiraceae bacterium | reverse complement strand
ATTCCATAGGGCTGTGCAATAGCTACTCCCTGGATGCGGATACCGGTTCTTGCCAGCAGCGCCTGCTCCCGTTGTAATCTACGCTTCTTTCCTAACATTGTACAAGCACCGCCTTTCCATCCACCGTGAGAATTTCCTTTCCGGTCCGCAGCAACGCATCCTGATTTCTTCCTGCCACATACCATCCCTCCAAAGGCAGGGACTGCACTTTACTTACCGGATGCAGCGGCGTCTGGTATATCTTTTCAAACAACACCTGCACCCTGGTAAATTCCTTAACCGTCTCCGATTCTATATAGCCTTCTCCCCCAATATATCCCAGGGTAAAGGTCTCTCCCGAACGGGTGAGATACTCACATACATTATAGGCGCATTTCAAAATTGCTTCCAGCTCATCGCTCCAATCCTTTGTGAGCATGATGAGAATCCGGATACGTCTGGACGCAAATTCACCGTATTCTTTCACCATCAGGGTATCGTTTTTCGCCGTCAGCTTCCAATGCACCCGCTGAATGCGGTCTCCCGCCCGGTATTCCCGGATCTCCAGAATCTCCGAGCTGTCGTCACCTTTACGGTTTACGGCATCCTCTCCATCTCCCATGGAAACAGTATCCTGGGAATAGTCAAAGGACAGCGGTGTAAGCTCCGGCAGTACATAAAGACTTTCCTGTTCCTGCGCACTCTGCTGGAATAAAAACAGCCCCATGACATCCTGCAGATACCAGCGGCGCAGACAAATATCAATCTTTCCAGTGTATACGGACGTAATTTCCCAGGTGCTCTCGATGGTTCCGCTGCCGTACACCGGCATATTCACCCGGTACCATTCTTCATTGGGATGAAAGGCATTTTCCATTTGAAAATCTACAAACAGGTTCACTGCTGCAAAGCGGGACCGGTTATCCACAATGATACGCACCTGCTGCTGTTCCCCCACGCTGCATTCATGCTTAGCCAGCACAATCCGCGGAGACACCCCCGCCACCGTCTGTCTTGCAAAAAACCAGGACAGAAATGGAAGCATCACAAAAAATACCAGCAGAATCAAGAGATAATAGCTGAAATAAAATATATATGCCACAAACAACACTGCCAGCAGAAACACATATTGTATCCACCGGAACACAATGCCCATTGTCATAGATTTCGGTTTCATGCCAACCTCCATTCAAAAGCGTGCCCTACACTACATCTGGGTATTGGGAATCTGCCTTTCAGGCTTCATCCATATATTCCCTGCTATTTCATCTACAGGTGATACAAAACAGATTACAATGAAGGACTATTTGCACTACGTTGGTGCTTAAGCCATGTATTTTGTGATGTCTGGACAGGCAGGCACATATATGCGTGATTGCAAATTCATTTGCAATACCGCATATTGTGTCGGTTAAAACCCGACAGGGTTTCCCGTCCAGACATCATATTATGGCTTTATGCACCACTACGCAGTGCAATAAGTGCAAACGTGTCCTGAATGAAATCTGTTTTGTATCAACTTAATATAAATGGATGAAGCCTGCTGGGAATCATATTCCCTGCACCCATCCCCTACACCGGCATCGGAACCGTTTCCTTTACCTTCTCCAGGGCCTGTTCCTCCGTAATCTGATTTGCTTTTGCCACATTGCTGACCAAAACCCGGTGCATTCCCACATCCGTAAAAATCTCCCGCACATCCTCCGGCGTCACAAAATCCCTTCCAGCAATATATGCGATTGCCCGGGACATTTTAAGCAGAGCAATGGAACCTCTTGGGCTCATTCCCAGAGAAAACATCTCTTCCGTTCTGGTCCGGTTTACCAGTTCCATCAGATAGCCATACAAAACGTCGCTGACATGGACCTGCTCCACTTCCTTTCGCATGGAAAGAAAGGTGTCAATATCAATTACCGGCTCCGTCTGTACCTTATCATACATCCCCTTTAAAATCTGAATCTCGTTTTCCACATCCGGATATCCCATAGACAGCCGAATCATGAAACGGTCCATCTGGGACTCCGGCAGTCTCTGGGTTCCCACAGAACCAACAGGATTCTGGGTGGCAATGACAAAAAACGGGTCGGGAAGCTCTCTGGTTACCGCATCCACTGTCACTCTTTTCTCCTCCATAACCTCCAGCAATGCAGACTGGGTCTTGGGGGAAGTACGGTTAATCTC
>CAZSGT010000490.1:0-2167 GCA_964606215.1 uncultured Lachnospiraceae bacterium | reverse complement strand
ACACAGCATCGGCCAGCGGAGTTTCTTCGATATCTTCTTTTACAACCGTCAGCCTGCCATGGGGCGCTGTCTCGTAAAAGGTGATGGTATCCTTCTCTTCGTTAGAGTTCATGTAGGTATATGTGTCACTAGTCGTATCAATATATTTCACTTCATCCGATAGAAGGAATCCTTCCGGTGCCTGAATTTCTTTTGCATAATACATGCCGCTATACGGAAGAACCGTGTCAAACTCGATATTTCCAAGTCCATTCGTCACGCCAGTCTCAACCAAATCATCTTCGTAAAGAATCGGCTCATCACCATTTTCTGCACTTTCCCCTGTAGCGTAAATATCTTCCTCGGCATACAAGCCAAAGGTCGCTCCCTGGATGGCAAAGCTTTCCACATCTGCACTGCTCTCTACATCCTTATGCAGCTGCAGCTTCAATTTTTTATGATGATTGTCCAGTGTAACCGTTTTGTGCTCCACCGCTCCGGATGCATCCTCCGACAGAACCACCGTGGACCATTCCTTTAATCTGCATACATCATCTGGTGCTGAATCCTCAGATATGCGGTAAGTACCAGCAGCTAAACCAGACCAGGTAACCGTTCCTGCTGTTCCAGTGGTTTTTGTCTGCCCTGCAAAGGATGTGTCTATGGTGTCCTTGATTGTGTCCCATTTGTACATGGTAAATGTGATGCCTGCACGCTTTTCATATTTATAGATGAAACCCTTTTCATCATCGGCACCGCTTCCTTTGTCGTAGCTGGCAAGGACTTCACAGTTTTTGTTGATAGTAATTTCACCATCTGCTGTCGGATGGTCCTTCATGACAAAACCTGCCGATTCAGCTTTGGTGGATGGCACCTTGATGGTGAGAATCTCATCGGATAGCTGGTAGCCATCCGGTGCTTTTGTTTCCCGAACGTAAAATGTCTGGCTGGTACCAGTGTATGGAATGTTTGTTAAATGTGCCCAGCCATCTGTGCCAGAAGGATATCCCTCTGAATCTCCTACCAGCTGTGTACATAACTTATTTGAATACACTTTAAATTCACAATTTGCCAACGCCTTTCCATTATCGGCGTCCACTTTCCGAACCCATGCATCACCAAGTTTATCTCCCTGCGTCTTTACTGCAAGATAACTTTTTACAGAATCTACTTTCACGGATTCCCAGCCAATTTCCTGGTAGGTAGCCTGATAAGGCTTTTTCGTCCAGAAGTACCCGGTGGAACTGCTGATATTTTTTCCTGTCTTTGACGAAAACGTACACAGTTTTGCATCTGTCACCGCACTGGTAGAATAAAAGGTTATCTTGTTACCAGAAACAGAAGTCTTAATCTTACTATCTGATACCGAAATATTGAAATCACTTAATTTACTCAGCTTTACTGTTGCTTCATATCGTTTGTTAGAAGCGTTCCATTTCATCGAAATGATGTTCTTCTTTTTATTTGCCTTTTCTGTTGTGCTGTAAGTATTATCCGGCACAGAAGAATCCATGGCGGCATCAATGCTGTTATACAAACTTTCAAATGTACTGTATGCATTGGTAGCTCCCGGTGCACTGTTGCAAATGGTCTTACCTGCCTTTTTTGCATTGTCTGCATTCCCGAATACATTTTGTGTAATAACCCATACCATTGCCTGGGTGGCAACATATTTGTTTCGCTGGGAGTTGTCTGGATTGCCCTGTTTGGTATTGCTGTAGCCATAGGCAAAACATAACGACAATCGTTTTGTATTGGTTGCAGATAAATTTGTTTTGATGCTGTTGCTTAGTTCATAGGTATCACCGCTATGTGCCGACTGTCCATAATTTAAACAATACACGGCTCTGCCATCCAACACGTTCATGTAGACTTTGCCATGACTGTACCCAGCATAGTTTTTAAACTGGCTGACTGTTCCAACACTTCCAGACGACGCTTCATACATGGACAGTTTCTTCTCTGTAGCTGCAGATGCGGAGCGTTCTGGCAGCATTCCAACAAATAAAGCAAATAGAATTAAGAGAAAAGGGCATACACCCACGGACATTTTCAAAAATGGCTAACGGGGAGTTAATCAGGAGCGATACAATAGATCAACTATGCAGATTGCTTGATTGTCAGCCGGGGGACATTATGCGGAATATACCTGATCCCACGGCTTCAAATAAGGATCAATAACAAGATA
>CAZSGT010000489.1:0-2193 GCA_964606215.1 uncultured Lachnospiraceae bacterium | reverse complement strand
GGCGGTAGACGCCAATGTTATTATATTTACCCGTATCCGGGAGGAACTTGCCAAAGGCAAATCTGTCCGTTCAGCGATTAAGGCAGGTTTTGATAAGGCGCTTTCCGCCATTGTGGACGGCAACGTGACCACATTGATTGCGGCGGCAGTGTTGTATATCAAGGGTTCCGGTACGGTCAGAGGTTTTGCTACTACGCTGGCAATTGGTATCATTTTATCTATGTTTACTGCTTTGGCAGTCACCAGATGGATTTTGGTAGCACTGACCTACTTGGGTGTGGACGATGCAAAATATTTCGGTGTGGAGAAAGAGAAGAAGACCATCCGTTTTGTGGAAAACCGTGGCAAATTCTTCCTCATTTCCGGTATCCTCGTTGTGGCGTGTGTTGTTTCCCTGGTCATCAACAAGCAGTCCTCCCTTGGCAACATATTAAACTATGGTCTGGACTTTATGGGTGGTACCAGCGTCAATGTTACGTTTGACGATGATACAGAGTTAAATAATGACTTTAAGGCAGATATCGAGGCGTTAGTGAAGGATAAGGCAAATACCACCAGCGTGGTAATCTCAGATATTGCCGGAGAGAATACCCTGAATATCAAGACCGTGGAAATGGATTTGGATCAGCGCGGTGCACTGACCGATGCATTGATGTCTGATTACAAAGTGGAAGAAAAGAATATAGAGATGGAGAGCATCAGTGGATCAGTCAGCAGTGAGATGCGAAAAGATGCAGTGATTGCGGTTATCATTGCTACGATTTGTATGCTGCTGTATATCTGGTTCCGATTCAAAGATATTGTATTTGCGGGAAGCGCTGTACTTGCCCTGGTACACGACGTTCTGGTTGTGTTGCTGGTATATGCAGCTTTGCGTATCAACGTAGGAAACACGTTTATTGCATGTATGCTTACGATTGTAGGTTACTCTATCAATGCGACGATTGTCATCTTTGACCGTATCCGTGAGAATCTGGGTACCAAGAGGAGCAAAGAGGCGCTGGCAGAGCTTGTCAATGAGAGTATCACACAGACATTGACACGAAGCATCAATACCTCCCTCACCACATTCTTTATGGTGGTTGTACTGGCGATTCTGGGTGTGGATTCCATCCGTGAGTTTGCTATTCCGATTATGGCAGGTATTGTCTGCGGTGCATACTCATCCGTGTGTATTACCGGTACATTGTGGTATTCCATTAAGAGCAGATTTTCAAATCGGTAAATAAGGTGTATAGCTTAACATGAATAATAAAAGATAAGGGCGTCCGTGGGCGCCCTGTTCTTACTCTATAGGAAATTCTCTATAGGAAATTTCAACCTAAGAAATATTAACCAAATTCCTGATAAAGTAGAAAAACCTCCAGAGAAGATGTATAATTATACAGGTGATAAATATGAGGAAGAAAAAGTACGCTAGATTGATTTTCGGCATGTTGCTGCTTTGTCTTTGTATTTTTTCAGCTATACTGTCAGATAAGACGATGGTGCAGGCAGCCAAAAAACAGACAAAGAAAACAACAGCAAAAAAGAAACAAAAAGTGAAAATAAAAAAGGTGACAATCACCAATAAAGATAAACTGCGCCGGTTGAAGGTGGGACAGAGTAAGAAAATAAAAGTCAGCCTGAAGCCATCAAAGAAAGCCTTATACAAAAAGCTGAAATTTAAAAGCAGTAAACCAAAGGTGGCGTCTGTTTCTAAAAAGGGAAAGGTTAGGGCGTTAAAAAATGGAACCACTGTAATCAGTGTGAAGGCCGCCGACGGTTCCAAAAAGAAGGCACAGGTAAAAATCCGTGTGTATACCCTGGTAAAAAAAGTTAAAATTACTACCCAGGAGGGCGCCTTTCTGGTAAAAGGCGATACAAAAAACCTGCAGACCACGATTTCCCCTTCTACGGCAAGCAACAAAAAATTGAAGTGGAGCAGCAGTAACCCCAGTGTGGCAACGGTGAGCAGAACCGGAAAGGTAAAAGCTATGGGGACGGGAACGGTTAAGATTACTGCCAGAGCTTTGGACGAAAGTAATAAATCAGACACATATGTTTTGCAGGTATTTTCCCTGAGCAAAAAGAATAAGATATACGCCCACCGGGGCTATTCGGCAAAAGCGCCGGAAAATTCCCTGGCAGCGGTGAAGGAGGCAGTAAAAGCAGGGTTTTATGGCGTGGAATTGGATTTCTGGAAGACAAAGG
>CAZSGT010000488.1:0-2194 GCA_964606215.1 uncultured Lachnospiraceae bacterium | reverse complement strand
CCTGCAAACAGAGTTACCCACAACTCCATAAGACAGCCAGTTATACACATTCCCAAATGCCGACGACGGCGGAATCCCTCTCATTCCTTATTTCTTGTGATAAATAGTCTGTCGCTTTATACGCACGATTATCGAGAAAGTGATTACGAAATTAAGTGATATTAACGTTTATCATAAATAAATTATTGACTTTCATATATTTTCGCTCTATAATCGTTACATAGGAGGTAGGAAAAATGGAAACAAATCAACAAAAAATCAGAAACGTAAGTAAGAAAATAAGCATTGTCCTCAAATTGGGATTTATTGTATCAAATGTTATTGTAATATTATCCTTAATTGCAATCGGCATTTTAGTGTTTTCGGAAGATAATACGAAATCATCTTTTCTTGCCGCATTCAATGTTACGGCGAATAATGGAACAACAATAAGTATTGAGGCACGGTCACTTTTGATTATGTTTATATTTATGCTGATTGATACAATACTTATTTCTCTTGTAATATTTTTTGTCTATCCTGTTTTTGATGAAATTAGAAAAGGCTTTACGCCATTTTCACATGGAAATACTGTCCGAATAAAAAGAATTGCAATTATAGTTGCTGTTTTGAGCATAGTTGGAAGTTATTCTGATTCATTGGTAGATTATTATACCATTGGAGAATTAACATGGAGAGTCAATATTATTGGAATGATAGTTGCGATAATTATTTACTGTATTTCCATGATATTCAGTTATGGGTGTGAATTGCAAAGGGAATCAGATGAAACGTTGTGAGGTGATAAATTGCCAATAATTATGAGATTAGATAGAGTAATGGCAGATAGAAAAATGTCTTTAAAAGAGTTGTCTGAAAGAGTAGGCGTTGCTAATGTCAATCTATCCAAAATGAAAACTGGAAAAATTAGTGCAATTCGATTTTCGACTTTAGAAGCAATATGTGATGTTCTTGATTGTCAACCGGGTGATATTTTAGAATATAAAAGAATCGAAGAGGATTGAAATGAAAATTTGTGGGGCTGTTCTTGCAATACTCTATGTAGGGTTAATGATGTTTGCTGTCTATAAAGAAAAATTAAAAAACACATCTTCTGCATTTATAGTAATTGGATGTTTATTAGTATTGCTATATACGTTATTAAATATGGTATGGTGCAAAAATTTTATAATAATTATGATTATAGGAATGGTAAATATTTCTGTCGGAACATTTATGAATGGCTTCAAACAAAATAACATTCATATTCATCATCATGTTATCCGTCTTATTGTTGAAACAATTATTACTACTATAAATGAGCAAATATTGAAATTTGCACAAAACTACCCTACCAATTTCAAAACAGCTTCAAGTGATGCACCATTTTTTATGAATTGGTGCAGATTGCCAATTCGCTCTGTTTTGACTTGATTTTGAAAATATCGGTATCCTTCCTCGAAAGTATTGTATCTCCCGGAATGCATACAACACATGTAATGAACCAATGACATGATCAGCCAGTACCGCCCAATTCCCTGCCGTGAACGAATCTGATATTTGTCCAGGGCAAGTTTGTTTTTACTCTGCCGGAAAAATACTTCGATCGGCCACCGTTTTGTGTATGTGTCAAGGATTTCCTGTGTGGATATTCCGGCATTTGTGGATATAAATACCCTCAGTGCCTTAGGTTCTCCAAAAGCTTCCCTGGGGTAGCTGATAATAACCACTGCATTTGGAATATCATTGAGTTCCCCTTCGTAGCGGTACACATAGAATTCACGGCCGCCAACGGTCACAAGGCTGACGGCTCGGTCTGTTTTTCTCAAATGAAGGGCAAACTCACTGACTTTCTGGCGGATTCCGCATGGATAGATGACCCGGTTGGTTCTCAGCGCACCGATTGTATAAAACCCTTTCCGGATAAAGCTGTCCATTACCTTTACAGAGGTATACCAGCTGTCGCAAAGGAAATAGGAGACCACTGGTGCCATGGGGAGTTCATCCGCAATCTCCCGGACAATCTGTATCTTTGATTTTGATTTGTCATACAGGATGACGGCATAATTCAGGATGAGCCCATTACAGGAAAGCATGACGGAAACAATCTGATGCCCATAATCCTGACAGCCCTTTAGGTGGGATTGATGGAAGTACGCCGCTTCAATCGGATGCCCGGCCTGTGACGAAGGCTTGGCATGCGAAGCAATCGTAT
>CAZSGT010000487.1:0-2194 GCA_964606215.1 uncultured Lachnospiraceae bacterium | reverse complement strand
CCAAACCTCACTATCTGATTCATTATGTGTTGAGCGGAAAGGGAGTTTTTCGGTTTCATGATAAGGAATATCGATTGGAGAAAGGATATGGATTCCTGATTCAACCGAATGAACTTGCATTTTATCAGGCTGATGAGAGAGAACCCTGGAGTTATCTATGGGTGGGCTTTGGCGGAAGCCGTGCGGAGGAATACTTGACTTCTATGGGACTTTCTGCCAGACATCCCATTTTTTCCTGTGACAGGGATCAGGAATTGTATACCATCGTGAGGGATATGATGGAGCACAATACCTTTGGCGTGGCGGATGACCTGCGGAGGAACGGGCAGCTGGGGGTCTTTCTGTCTGTTTTGGCGAAGAGCGCCGGAGTGGTTGCCAGGGATGAGGAGGATAAAGGAAATCAGTATGTGAAAAAGGCGGTATCTTTTATCCAGAGTAATTATTGTAATCCTATTAAAATAACGGATGTGGCCGATTATGTATGTATTAACAGGAGTTATCTGTATACATTATTTCAAAATTATCTTGGAATGTCTCCCCAGCAGTTTTTAACTACTTTCCGTATCACAAAAGCACGGGAATTGTTGGATTCTACTTCTTATCCCATTGAAAGTATTGCCCAGTCCTGCGGATACAGTGACGCCCTGGTGTTCACAAAGGCATTTCACGCCATGAAAGGCATGTCTCCCTCCCAATACCGTAAACAAAGCCATCGGGAAAACTCTAAAGAGCAATTACAGGAAGTAGAGAGTCTGATTGCGGAACTATTAAAACCATGCTAAAAGATGGCATGGTGAAAACACAAACATATTTTATTGGTAATCGGAATGTGATATAATATGGATGGATTATATTTCCGAAGTTTTTGAATGTCTTTTTACAAGTCTTTGAAACAGGCAATAAAAGCGAGAGGAAATTGTTTTGAGAGGAGAAACAAAATGGCGGAAGCAAACACAAGTAATATTGGCTTTGAAAAGCAGATATGGGATGCGGCCTGCGTTCTTCGCGGCAATATAGACGCTTCCGAATATAAATCCGTTGTCCTCGGCCTGATTTTTTTAAAATACATTTCCGACCGTTTTGAGATAAAATATAATGAGCTTGTGGCTGAAGGAGACGGCTTTGAAGAAGACACCGACGAGTACATTTCCGAAAACATTTTCTTTGTACCGGAGAACGCCCGTTGGAGCGTGATTTCCGCCGCGGCGCATACGCCGGAAATTGGAACTGTCATTGACGAGGCTATGCGCAGCATTGAAAAGGAGAACAAGCGGCTGAAAGGTATTCTGCCCAAAAATTTCGCTCGTCCCGAACTGGACAAGCGCAGGCTGGGAGAGGTCGTTGACCTTTTCACCAACATCCAGATGATTGAACATGGAAACAGTAAGGATATTCTGGGCCGCACCTATGAATACTGCCTGTCCAGGTTCGCAGAGCAGGAGGGCAAGCTGGCCGGTGAGTTTTACACGCCCTCTTGTGTAGTGCGAACCCTTGTTGAAGTGTTACAGCCCTATAACGGTCGTGTCTATGACCCCTGTTGTGGCTCTGGCGGTATGTTTGTGCAATCGGCGAAATTCATTGAAAATCATGGAGGAAATATTAACAAGATTTCCGTGTTCGGGCAGGACTCCAATCCCACTACATGGAAGATGGCGCAGATGAATCTTGCCATTCGCGGCATTGAGGCTGACCTGGGAAAATTCAGCGCCGATACTTTCTTCAATGACTGCCACCCCCAGCTCAAGGCCGATTTTATTATGGCGAATCCTCCTTTCAACCTTTCCGGTTGGGGACAGGACAAGCTGTTAGAGGACGTGCGCTGGACTTATGGACTGCCGCCTGCCGGAAACGCTAACTTTGCATGGCTTCAGCATATGATCTGGCATCTGGCTCCAAATGGGCGGATTGGTATGGTGCTGGCCAATGGTTCCTTGTCCTCCCAGTCCGGCGGCGAGGGCGAAATCCGTAAAAACATCATCAATGCCGATCTTGTGGATTGTATTATTGCTATGCCTACGCAGCTTTTTTACACTACACAAATCCCTGTGTCGCTTTGGTTCATTGCCAGGAACAAAAAGCAGAAGGGTAAGACGCTGTTTATCGATGCCCGGAAAATGGGGACGATGGTTACGCGGAAGCTGCGGGAACTGACCGATGAAGATATTCAGAAAATTGCTTCTACATATGGTGCCTT
>CAZSGT010000486.1:0-2196 GCA_964606215.1 uncultured Lachnospiraceae bacterium | reverse complement strand
AGGAAGAATTTAAAATGACAATTAGTGTTACTTAGAAGTACTTAAGAGATGAGGGAATATGAAAAAAAACAACTAAAGCATAAAATACCATAAAGAAGGGTTGGCTGTTGAGATGTAACAATGAGAAAAACACTGGCCCACAAAGTGTGAGGACCAGTGTGTGAGTCTCCAGAAAACATGTAAAATTCCAGGCATATGTTGAAGTCTGCCTGCAATTACAGCTCATCAGAAGGTGCAAAGGTGGAATCTCTGCCTCCTTGGCCCAAGATCTAAAAAGTTAGCATCTGTTAAATGTTCTGATGAAACAACTGTTTTTAAGGTTGTCATCTCACAAGAAAGAGATAAGAAATGAAATTAGATGTGGGCCATGTCAGTCATTTTAGCCTGTTTTTCAGCCTTACTCAAATTTTCTATCATAGAGCAATGCAGCAATCAAAACTACAAAACAAGAGCCTGCATTATGCACCAATGCACCTGTCGTCGGATTCAAAACACCTAATACGGAACAGGTAACCGCTATAAAATTGATGCACATGGAAAGGGTAATGCTTAATTTGATTGTTGCTACGGTAGCATTGGACAATCTTTTCAGGTAAGGGATTTTAGAAATATCATCGCTCATAAGGGCAATATCTGCCGCCTCCACCGCAATGTCGCTTCCCATACTTCCCATTGCCACACCGACATCGGCAATTTTAAGTGCCGGTGCATCATTTACCCCATCCCCGATCATACATACGTTGTTGCCCTGTTCCTGTATTTTGGAAATTCCCTCCACCTTTTCTTCCGGCAATAAATCTGCCTTTACATTTGTAATTCCTGCCTGTGCAGCAAAATAAGTGGCAGTTTTTTTGTTATCCCCCGTCAGCAATACGGTATTTGTGTTCATATCTGACAATTTTGCAACCATTGTCCCTGCCTCTGGTCTTAATACATCCGATAGCGCAAGTATACCGAAACAGGAATTGTCATCCGCAACGATAATAGAAGCTTTTCCCTGAACACGCAATTTTTCCAATTCATTTTCCACATTTTGCGGAATCGTTATGCCGCTTTGCACAATATATTTTTCATTTCCGAGGTACAGTTTCCTACCGGATACTTCTGCACAAATACCTTTTCCACTTTGCATTTGGAAAGAATCAGAATCCCCTAGCGTTATGCCTTTTTCCTTCGCATAAGCCACAATCGCCTTTCCTAATGGGTGTTCGCTTTTTGCTTCGGCAGAAGCGGCCAGGGCAAGTAGTTCACTTTCACTGATATTTTTGTCAAAAGAAATAATATCGCTTACTTCCAGTTTTCCAAAGGTCAGTGTACCCGTTTTATCAAAAGCTATGGTATTTACCTTTCCCATTCTTTCGAGTGCATCACCGGATTTGATAATCACACCATGTTTCGTCGCCTGACCTATGGCTGCCATAATAGCGGTTGGTGTGGCAAGCACTAACGCACATGGGCAGAATACAACCAAAACGGTTACAGCCCTCACAATATCCTGTGTTGCAAACCCTGCAATAATGGCAATCATCATAGCAACAGGTACAAGAAAACTTGCACATTTATCGGCTATTCTCTGCATGGGTGCCTGCTTATTCTCAGCATCCTGCACCATTCGAATCAGCCTTTGCAGAGAGCTGTCCTCGCCGACTTTTGTTGCCTTCATATCAATAGAGCCAAAACGATTGATTGTCCCGCAAAAAACATCTTCTCCGATGCCCTTATCGACGGGAAGTGATTCACCTGTCATAATGGACTGGTCAATGGAAGTTTCCCCTTGAATAATGATGCCATCTACAGGGATCGTTTCTCCCGGCAATATCCGGAGAATATCATTTTGAAGAATTTTGTCGGCTGGAATTATTTCCTCCAATCCATTCATGGATTTATCATCTCTAATTCGTCGCCCCTGTGTCGGGGCAAGGCTAATCAGTTTTTTCAGTCCCTTTTTAGCCCTATTTGTTGTCATATCCTCTAAAATAGCACCTATCTCCATAATAAAAGCAACTTCACCAGCAGCAAATAGATCACCGATGGCAATCGCTGCAAGCATGGCAATGCTTATCAGCAGGGCAGAAGATATTTTACGAATTCCCTTATTATAAATAACTCTCCATACCGCAAGATATAATAAGGGAATCCCACAAATAATAACGGTCACCCATGCCGGATCGATGGGTAAGACAATGCCTGTTCTTG
>CAZSGT010000485.1:0-2199 GCA_964606215.1 uncultured Lachnospiraceae bacterium | reverse complement strand
TCATACGGGTATGGCCCATAATAACCCTTGCTTCGGCAGGAATCCGGTAGCGCATCTTGTGGGCAGGTTTAGCCGCTTTCTGGATACAAAGCCTGTTCCGCTGGAAGAAGGCGATTCCAGTAGCGTCCGTCCCCCGTACCTCGGCAGCGGTTCCCAATGCCTTGATGATCCGCCGCCGCTGGGCAGCTTCCAGACTGCCCTTGTAGTCAATCAGTCCGAAAACGGCACACACTGTTTACACCTCCTCCGTGGTCTCTACAGGCTCATTGACATACAGCCGCCGCTCTTTGAGGTACTGAATCAACTCCGGCACAGTATCCTCGTAGAGATTAGACACAAATTCCGTCCAGGTCATCCCCTTCACCTCATCATCCGTCAAAGCAGAAGCCACGCTGCAGAGGACATCAACCATCTGCAGCGTGGCAATCAGCGTATTGTATTTCAGTGTTCCCCGGAAGATGCGGAACTCGATGGTATCACTCGGCATCAGATTGACGCAGGTATACCGCTTGGAGCTATACTTCGCATTGTACAGGATGTCTTTCGGCTCGTCCTTTCTGCCGTACCGTGCCGCCCAGTGGTCGAGCTGGCTCTGGGTTCGGCGGCTGAACCGCAGCAGTTCGTTCCAGAACGTTTCCACCAGAAACAGAATCCGGGCAATGGTGTTCTCCTGTTGCTGCTGGGTACTGCCCAAGCTGTCCCGATTGACGTGGATACCACTGACAACGGATAAACCGGTGGGAGATTTGCGTATTGTGCAGTTTGCAGATTCTCATGTGGGAACTACCTTTGACGGAGAGGGATTTGCGGAGCATGTGGAAGCCATGCAGGCAGAGAAGCCGGATGTAGTAGTAATAACCGGTGATTATGTGGATGATGATACGACAAAAGAAGATATGATTGCCGCCTGTAAGGCGTTGGGCACGTTACAGACTACATATGGAGTCTATTATGCCTTCGGCAACCATGATAAGGGATACTACGGTGCTGAATATCGAGGTTACAGCGGTGAGGAATTGATTGCAGAGCTGGAGAAAAATAATGTGAGGGTGCTGCAGGACGAGACTGCATTAGTGGATGACCGTTTCTATATTATCGGAAGGCAGGACCGTTCGGAGGAGCAGATGGGAAGCTCCCGGGCATCCATGGAAGAACTGGTTTCCGGGCTGGATGCGGATAAATACAGCATTGTCCTTGATCACCAGCCTCACGATTATGACGCCCAGGCGGCGTCGGGTGTGGATTTGGTGTTGTCCGGCCATACACATGGAGGACAGTTATTTCCTGTAAATTATATGGGCGAATGGACCAGGGAGAACGATAAGACCTATGGTCTGGAAACCCGTGAAAACACAAACTTCATTGTCACTTCCGGTATTTCCGACTGGGCAATTAAGTTTAAGACTGGATGCAAGTCTGAATATGTGGTAATCGATGTGAAAGGGGCAGCAAAATAGATATCGTGCCGGCGGCTAATTTTAACGGCATAACGCCGGATGATTTTACGTGGGAAATGGAAAGCCATTAAAATCATAAAGGTTTTTTCTTGGATTGATAATAAATTTTTTTATAATAACCGGAGCAGTAGGAAACTGCTCTGGTTATTTTTTCCATAGGGTATATATTACTATTGACAAACTCTAATAGATTGTGTACAATCTAAATTAGATTTTACGAAATTTAATTTTATACAATTTATAAGGAGGTGCAATATGAGTATCTATAGTTATTCAGTGGCAGCACAAGATGGCAGTACGGTTTCTCTTGCAGATTATCAGGGCAAGGTACTTTTGATTGTAAATACTGCAACAGGCTGTGGTTTTACGCCGCAATATGATGGCTTACAGGATTTGTATGAAAAGTATCAGCCGCAAGGCTTGGAGATTCTTGATTTTCCATGCAATCAGTTTGGGCATCAGGCGCCCGGCAGTGATGATGAAATTGCAGATTTCTGTCAGTCGAGATATGGCGTAACCTTCCGGCAGTTTAAGAAAATAGACGTAAATGGAGAAGGCGAAGAACCATTGTATACTTTCTTAAAATCACAGAAGAAGGGAGTCATGGGCAATAAAATAAAATGGAATTTCACGAAATTTTTGATTGACCGGGAAGGGAATGTGATTGCACGTTTTGCCCCGACCGTTACACCGGAAAAGATAGAGGAACAGATAAAGGAACTGTTGTAGTATTTTGAACAGA
>CAZSGT010000484.1:0-2210 GCA_964606215.1 uncultured Lachnospiraceae bacterium | reverse complement strand
CAGAATCCCTGTACACACCAGCAGTGCCCCTAAAAGCATCTGGTAATTTGCAATCAAACTATCTCTTTTTTCATATATTTTCGTAATATCCTTGACGGTTTCCAGATAATATACAGCATCTTTCTTCCCTCCGCTGCATACCACCTGCAAATAGTTTTTTCCATTTTCTGTATACATCTGCCATGCCAGCTTCTGGTCCTTGGTAGCATCTATCCATCTCTGCCAGCCACCGTTCTCCGTTTCGTTCTCTATTTCTTTTCCTTTGCTGCTTTCTTTATTTTCGCCGGTCTCTGTTGTTGTCTTCTCTCCAGAGCTCTCCACATCTGATGTTTTCTGTCCCGTCTGGGACACTTTCTCTGTCGCTCCCCGACGGTAAATCGCCTCTCCTTCTTCATCATAGATGGTATAGACATAGGTCTTGTAATCCAGATTCTGGATCAGTCCTTCTGCCATGTTCTTTACAGAATCCGCATCCATCTCTTCCTCGTCCACGACCTGCAGGTTCATCTCAAAGGTGAGCCAGAATGTCCGGCATTCCTTTTTGCAGTCCTCCACTTCCAACTCGTAAGAATCCTGAAAGGACCGGGAAATCAAAATGTATCCGAATACACCAAAAAACAAGGGTATCACAGTCATAAAAGCAAAAAATATTTTCCAGAAAATTTTCATAGCATCACCCTTCTGTGACAACAAGCCGATATCCCACCTTGTAAACCGTCTTTATACGCTCTTCCCAGTGAAGTTTGCGCTTGAGCCGCTGTACATGCAAATCTACAGTACGGCTCTCACCCATATACTCTCCGCCCCACACCTGCTCATAGATGGTATCCCTGTACAAAGCCACATTTTTATTCCGGATAAACAGCAAAAGCAAATCGAATTCCTTGGGTGTCAGCGCCAGCTCACCCCCATTCTGCCTGACACTGCGGGATACCACATCCACCTCCACATCCAGACAGGCAATCTGCTCCATAGTCTTATTGTATCTTCGTAACACTGCCTCCACTCTGGCAAGCAGTTCCACAATTTCAAAGGGCTTTGTAATATAATCGTCCGCCCCCATCCGAAGCCCTTTGACCCTGTCATTCAGGCTTCCCATGGCCGTAATGAAAATCACCGGCGTCTCCATGGTCTTTGCATATTCCAACAAATCATAACCGCTGATTTCCGGAAGCATGATATCTAACAGCGCCAAATCCCAGCCCGGCTGCGACAGTGCGTCCGCCCCGGATTGTCCATCCTTTTCAATCTGGCAGAAATATCCCGCCTTATTTAAATTGACCTTTATCAGATTGGCAATAGGTTCTTCATCTTCAATCACCAGTATTTTAATCATATCCATCCTCCGTCTTGCAATATTTTATCCCTATTATATCAGTATACATGAAAATGTATCGGACTTGTATCCCATTCCCAGACAAGTTCCGTTTTGATTTCCCGAAGACATCATATACTCCTCATGGTTTTCTTCTACATGTATATCACATATTTTTCCCTGAAAATACATATACTTTCTCAACCCCCCTGCAGAAAGCACGGTGATTTTTTGAACAGGAATTCTTCTATACATACCCTGATTAAGGGAACCTTTATTTTAACCATCGCAGGTCTGGTAACCAGACTCATCGGTTTTGCATATAAAATCTTTTTAGCGGATGTTCTGGGCGCCTACGCCCTTGGTATCTATCAGCTGGTATTTCCGGTGTATTCCGTATGCTTTACCATTTATGGCGCCGGAATACAGACCGCCGTATCCCAGCTTGTAGGAGCGCAGAATGCCGATGACAATGTAGTTTTTTTCCGCAATGGCAGACGGGTGCTGTGGATGGGCGTCACCATCGCCCTGGCACTTGCATTTGCCCTGTGGTTCGGATTATACCTGAATGCAGACTTTATCGCAATTCATCTGCTCTCTACGCCGGAAGCTGCCCCATGCCTGAGGATTCTGCCGGTGCTGTTTCCGTTTTGCGCCGTATCTGCCTGTATCCACGGTTACTATTACGGAAAAAAGAAAGCCTCCATCCCGGCGGCCTCCCAATTTATTGAACAAATCGGCAGAGTAACCTTTGTATTTTTACTGGCCATGTATCTTGGGAAAAAAAATATTTCCCTTACCTGTGTCTATGCCGTTGCCGGTCTTGTGGTTGGAGAAATCTGTGCTTTTGCTTTTAGCATGCTCTCACTCTCAATAGAAAAAATATCCTGGCTGC
>CAZSGT010000483.1:0-2215 GCA_964606215.1 uncultured Lachnospiraceae bacterium | reverse complement strand
CATGTGGTGACGGAGATTCAGGGTGAAGACGCGGTGGAGAATCTGAGAGTCAGGAATCTTAAGACAGAGGAGATATCTGACCTGGCTGTGGCCGGTATCTTTGTGGCGGTAGGGATTCGTCCGGACACGGGACTGATCAGGGATATGGCGGATTGTGATGAGGGAGGCTATGTTCTGGCAGGAGAGGACTGCGCTACCAATGTGCCCGGCATATATGCGGCGGGTGATATCCGCAGGAAACCCATGCGGCAGATTGTGACAGCAGTAGCGGATGGAGCCAATGCGGCGGTATCCGCAGGAAATTTTGTTAACAAAAATTAAAAAGCCTTAGATATGATTTTTAAGATTTTTTAAAGAAAAAAGGAAAAAATTTATAGGAGGGAATCTCGATTTTTGGCGGAGATTCCTTTTTGAAAGCCCGGAAACCCGCATAAAATGGGAACTTACGGTAATCTGTGGCAAAATTTAGAGGGTGTTGACAAAAAGAGGAATAAGTGATATATTTGTTAACAGACGTAATAATTTTGTAACAAATTGTGAAGAGCTTTTACATACAAAGGAGACAACAATGAATTTCAAGACTATCAGAGTGACAGCCTGTGGACTGGCAGCAGTTCTTGCCTTTTCGGGAATGGGCCTGACAGCGGAAGCGGCAGGCAGCTCATCCGTATTGCCCAGCGGCGGTGTAAATCTTGCATTGAGCAGAGGCAACAGTTTAAGTAATGTCGCGACAGATACGGTAATGCCTATTGAGGCGATCATAGAGTGGGCAACGGCGGAGGAAGCAGGGATCATCATCCCGGAGAGCGAGCCCACGGAGGAAGACCTGTTCCGCAATCTGGTCATTGCGCAGGTAACTAATTATGTAAATGTCAGAAGCCTGCCCAGTGAAGAGGGCGAGATTGTCGGTAAGTTGTATAATAATTCCGTGGGTACTTTTATCAATGAAGAAAATGGCTGGTATCAGATTACTTCCGGCAACGTGACCGGATATGTCAAAGGTGAGTTCTGCGTGACCGGAGAGGGTGCAGTTGAACTTGCCAGAAAGGTAGGTACCAGGATTGCCACCGTAAACACCACTACCCTGAAAGTCCGTACAGAACCCAGTCTGGAGGCATCGGTGCTTGGCCTGGTTCCTCTGGCCGATGAACTGGTAGTTCTGGAAGAAACGGAAGGCTGGGTGAAGGTAGACGTAGAAGAGGGTATGGGATGGATATCCACCGATTATGCAATTCTTCACACCGAGTTTGTGCAGGCGGAATCCAAAGAAGAAGAAGCTGCCCGTCTTGCCAAAGAAGCGGAAGAACGCAGAAGAGCCCGCGAAGCGGCTGCGGCGAAAGCTGCACAGAGCGCTCCCAGCACAAGCAGCGTGCCGGCTCAGACCTATGTTGTCAGTGGGGACAGCGAAATGGGTTCTGCGGTTGCAGAGTATGCTTTGCAGTTTGTAGGCAATCCGTATGTATACGGCGGTTCCAGCCTGACCAACGGTACAGACTGCTCCGGTTTCGTAATGAGCGTATATGCTAACTTTGGTGTCAGCCTGCCTCATTCCTCATCGGCGGACCGTAGTCAGGGCGCTGCGGTGGACGGCCTCAGCAATGCACAACCTGGAGATATCGTATGCTATTCCGGTCATGTGGGACTGTACATCGGCAATGGGCAGATCGTTCATGCATCTAACTCCAGAACTGGTATCATTGTTTCCAATGCGGACTACAGAAAGATTCTGGCAGTCAGAAGAATATTCTAATAACAGGCGATATGGAGCCATACCCCAGGGTATGGCTCTTATTATTTTGATTTAATTGTGCAACATTTTAAGATATTATTTTGGTGGAAAAATTTTCTGATTTTGAGACATGTACAAAATAGACAAAAAAAATATTAAAAACGATATAGCGAACAATCTGAAATAAAAAAGGACGAATAGTTATCCACAGGAAAATCAGCGAAAAGACTGATAAAAATGATTTATACACCGACTTATGCACATTATCCACTGGTTATTTACACACATGTTATCTTAAATTGTGGTTTGAACAAGAACATATGTTTTGTGAGCTTTTAATAAAAAAATGATTTTTGGGGGGAATATTGTAAATTTTTCTTGACATGCATAATGTCAAAATCATGTAAAAAATATGTTAAATTGTTGCATAAACCGCCTCAAACATGTTATAATGCTTATACAATAAAAAACCGAAAGGGATGATTG
>CAZSGT010000482.1:0-2226 GCA_964606215.1 uncultured Lachnospiraceae bacterium | reverse complement strand
AGCCGCATCAACTGCCACATTTCCACAACCAACAACTAAAACATTACGCCCCTCATACAAAGGTGTGCTTGAACTACTATCAGAAGATCCCATTAAGTTAATACGTGTTAAAACTTCATTAGCAGAAAAAACACCATTTGCACATTCATTTTTAATTCCCATAAATCTTGGCAATCCTGCACCTGTAGCTATATATACTGCATCATACTCTCCCTTTAACTCATCTACAGTTATAAAAAGACCAACAGGTGCATTAAATACAAATTGAACCCCCATTTCTACAAGAGATGAAATTTCATTATCTACTATCCTTTTAGGCAATCTAAACTCAGGAATTCCATAAGTTAATACTCCACCAGCCTTGTGTAAAGATTCATAAATAGTTACGCCTATTCCTTCACTTTGCAAAATTGATGCACATGCAAGACCAGAGGGTCCAGAACCAACAATTGCAACACGCTTACCAGTATCACTCTTTTTATGTAATACTCTAATATTATTAACTATCGCCTCATCTGCAACATATCTTTCCAAAGATCCTATTGAAATTGCATCTCCTTTTAATCCTTTAATACACATGCTTTCACATTGTTTTTCTTGAGGGCAAACTCTTCCACAAATTCCAGGAAACAAATTATCTTCTCTAATAATTTCATAAGCGGCACTTACATCATCATTCTTTATTGCTTCGATAAACTGAGGTATTTTAATGCCTATTGGACACCCCTTAACACAACTAGGATTCTTACAATTTAAACATCTACTAGCTTCTTTTCTCGCTTCTTCATGTGAATATCCTAAATTAACTTCTTTAAAATTATTTATACGCTCCCCTTTATCTAATGTTCTCATATTTACCTTATTCATGATTACACTCTCCGCATCCACCATGATGAGTAGCACCCTCAAGTGCTTCTAAATATTTACGACCTTCAAAACTTCTATAGATACTCATCCTTTTAATAGCTAAATCAAAATCAACCTTATGTCCATCAAATTCAGGCCCATCAACACAAGCAAATTTAACTTCATTATCAACTATCAACCTACAAGCACCACACATGCCAGTTCCATCAACCATAATTGGATTCATACTAACAATAGTTTTTAAATTAACTTCTCTTGTTTTTAAAGCCACATACTTCATCATTACAACAGGTCCAATTGCAACACATGCATCATACTCACTTAAATCATCCATTGCATCAACTACAGTACCAAGATTCCCAAATGTTCCATCATCTGTCATAAACTTTGTATTATTAGAATATTTCTCTATTTCATCTAAAAGTATAATTGCATCTTTATTCTTAGCTCCATATATTAAATCACATTTAACACCATTTTCAGTCAAATATTTCATTTGTGGTAAAACAGGAGCAATACCAACTCCTCCAGCAACAAAAAGAATACTTTTATTCTTATATTCTAAAGCGTTTAATACTAGTTCACTTGGATGTCCCAAAGGACCTACAATTGAATATATTTCATTTTCTACATTAGTAAGTTCAAGAGTAGATGCTCCAACTACTTGATATATCATACTTATTATATTGGTTTTATTATCATACTTATAAATAGTCAAAGGAATTCGCTCAGATTTAGCATCAGCCATAACAATAACAAACTGTCCAGGAAGACATTTTTTTACTATTAATGGAGATTCAACTTCAAGTAAATAAATGCCCTTCTTTACACATTCATTTTTTATTACTTTATACATAAGTATCACCTAATTAGATTATACAATAAACTAAAGCAAACAAACAAGTAAAGAGTTTTTAAATTATATACAAAAAAAGCAGATTACTCTGCTTCCTTTAATATCATATTAACTTCATCAATGTCCAAACCTGCTATGTCAGCAATAGCTTCAATAGCAAATCCTTTTCTATGCATTGAAGAGATTAAATTACTCTTTTCTTCGATTCTACCTTCTTCACGTCCTGCAACAAGACATTCTTCTCTGCACTCTGCTAGCACCTCTTCTCTGCACTCTGCGATTACCTCTTCTCTGCACTCTGCGATTACCTCTTCTCGTACTGCTTTTTTTGCCTCTTTTAAAGCTTCTCTTTTTGCCTTTTTTATTGCTGCTTTCATTTCTTCTTCTCTGTTTTGAGCATCCAGTATTATTTTATCCTTAGTTGTATTAATATGATCAGTAAACGCTATATCGCCACCAAGCCTTTTTAAATTCTCCATAATAGCTATTCTCCCTTCATCATC
>CAZSGT010000481.1:0-2226 GCA_964606215.1 uncultured Lachnospiraceae bacterium | reverse complement strand
ATTGGCACTCTTATAACTAATCTTGCTAATCAGGCGCTCCAAATCATAAATAGGATTCATGTATTCCCGAAGCTCTTCTCTGGTAATTGCCTGGTTCACCAAATCTTCCACTGCATCCAGACGTTCTTCAATCATTTCTTTTTCAATCAAGGGCTGTTCCACTGCGCTTCGGAGCATTCTTGCCCCCATTGCCGTCTTTGTCTTGTCCAATACCCACAGCAGGGAACCACGTTTTGCTTTTTCCCGCATGGTCTCACATAGTTCCAGATTTCTTCTGGTTGAGCGGTCTAGGAGCATAAAATAGTTGACCATATAGGGCTTGATGGAGGTCAGATGGGACAGGGAAGTTTTCTGGGTATCTGTCAGGAAATTCATAACAGCTCCCGCCGCTGTGACGCCGATGGTGAAATCTGCCAGCCCAAGGCTCTGCAAACTCTTCACCCTGAAGTGTTCTAGCAGACTGTTGACGCAGGTGTCCTCATCAAAATGCCATGGCAGTACCGCAGAAACAACGATGCCCAGCCGCTCCTGTAAATCCTGGATATCCACACCGGAAACCAGAAAGGAATCGTTGGAGATAATCTCGGAGGGCATCACCTTTCCAATTTCATCTAACAGTTTGCCAGTATTTTCACATTCTGTGACATAGAAATCTCCCGTTGTAATATCTACATATGCCACACCGTAGGCATTTATAGTATGTACAATACACATCAGATAATTATTTTTCGTCTCGTCCAGAGACGCCGTGCTTAAATTGGTGCCCGGCGTGGCAATGCGGATGACTTCCCTCTTTACGATGCCTTTTGCCGTTTTGGGGTCTTCTACCTGTTCACAGATAGCTACCTTATAGCCTTTACCTACAAGCTTTGTAAGGTAGCCGTCTACTGCGTGGTAGGGAATTCCGCACATAGGCGCCCGTTCCTCCAGACCGCAGCTTTTCCCGGTCAATGTCAGTTCCAGTTCCTTGGACACAACCTTTGCGTCCTCAAAAAACATTTCATAAAAGTCTCCAAGACGATAAAAAAGAATACAATCCTTGTATTCCTCCTTTGTCTTCATATATTGCTGCATCATTGGTGTTAATCCGGACATGTTTTCCTCATTTCTGCACAGGCATATGTGGGCGCTGCTTTTTGTGTAAAAATGAGTAACACGGTAAGCCGGGTTCTGTCTAGGATGGTCATCTATCTGCGCCTGTTGTTGCCAAAAGGCTCTAGCGACCTACCCGGAAACACGACGGGCCGCCGTATGGTTTCCTGTTCGGTCTTGCTTCGGATGGGGTTTACACAGCCATGGCTGTTACCAGTCATGCGGTGAGCTCTTACCTCGCCTTTTCACCCTTACACAAATTGTGCGGTTCTTTTCTGTTGCACTAGCCTGGGAGTCGCCTCCACCGGACGTTATCCGGCATCCTGCCCTGTGAAGCCCGGACTTTCCTCACCTGCCACCTTTCGGCACGGCAGGTGCGACCATCTGTGCTACTCATCGCCTGTTATTTTATCATGTAAAAAAGGGTTTTGCAAGCAAAACCCTTGAAGCAAACCCTTTATTTCGTGCTGATATGACCGATGCCCCGGATAATCAGTGACACGGTTCCATCCTCATTAGTGATAAATTCCAACCGGTCTTTGTTGTTATACTCTTCCATGGGAATATGAATCTCAATGCCGGTGTCCGTCTTTAAGCACTGCTTTTCAAACTTCTTTACGGTCTGCGTGCTCTGTGGCTCCACCACTTCCCCCCGCATGTGGTATTTCTCCATCTTTTCCTGAAATGCCTCTTTCACATCCGGTTCCCCGCCGTACATCCGCTCACAGATGCGTTCCACGTCCAGGCTTCCGTCCATGGCAAGCTCTTCCTTTATGACGCTTTTGGTCTCCATCTGCTTGTCCAAATCATCTTCATAATAGGTATGGTTAATCTGTTCTACCGCCCGGGTGACAACTGCCATCTTGGTTTTTTGGGACATCTGGGTGTGGCATTGTAAATATAATTCCGAAAGATAATTGCACTTTGCCCCGTTTACCTCATATTTTTTCTCCACAACCTCCACCGAATTGTCTTCCAGATTAATCAATACAGCCTCAGATAATTTTGAGCCGGTTCCCGGCAGCGTGGACTGGTATTTAATAATATTGTTGGCATTCCCCGCCTCACATGCACCTGTCCGGTGGGTGATGGTCTCCTTGTAGTTTAACTTTAAAAGACCCAGGTACTTTTCAC
>CAZSGT010000480.1:0-2227 GCA_964606215.1 uncultured Lachnospiraceae bacterium | reverse complement strand
ATCATAATTGGTTGTAAAGGAGGTGGAAAGCCATAGTCCAAAAGTCCATTGAGGCGGCAGGGAAGGCTTGCCTGTCAGATCCGTATAACGCATCAGCACCTCTTTCATGGACGGTCCAATAAATAAGAAATAATCCCGAGATTCCCCTTCCACAGAAAATCCTATTTTGCTGACCTGCTCTGAAGCCACTTCAAATTCTACCTTTTCCGGATGATTCACAAATACGCCATAGCCACGGCTGGACAGGTAAAAGGGGATGTTCTTGTAGGACTGCTCCGTGCTGGTTCCCCCATCCTCATTCCATATGGTAACTGACTGTCCGTTTTTTACAAACGGCGTAAAACGCTCACCCAATCCATATATCAGCTCGTCCACGGATAAATCCAGCTGTTGGCACAGATAAGATTTATTGTTCTCATCATAGGCAAAACCATTCCAGTCCTCTTTCAGATAAGCCAAATCCCGGGAGCCGCTTTTGCTTAAGAGCTTTCCGTCACGCTCATAACGCATGGACCAATTCTCCTTGTCAATGACAAGGCTTAAATGTCCGCTTTTCACCGTGAGCTTTCCATTCTCGTCCGTCACATCCAGCTTCTGTGCTTCCGGCAGATTCAGTTCAAACTCCGGCCCTTTTTTCTGCACTCCCCTATGATGATAGGTCTGTACCCGGATCACCTCCGGCATCGGAGCGCTGATACATATCGTCAGATTGATACCCCCAAGCGTATCTCCCTTATGTACAATCCGGGATGTGGGTGCACACAGCCGGACCTCATTTTCTCTCACAATTACCTCATAAACATGCTGGGGTGAAAAGCATCCCAGCCCCTTTTTTATTAACCAGCAGCCGTTATGGTATTTCATTTCCCACCTCCTGATATCCTGACAATTTCATATATTTCACGCAGTTTTTCCATATGGACACTCACATCCCTCAAGCCTTATATATCCTGCCGATTCACAGGCTCTCCCCATTTTCCAGAATCATATCACGATACCAGTATGCGGAATCTTTCCAGATTCGCTCCTGCGTCCGGTAGTCTACATACAACAGGCCAAACCGTTCGGAATATCCGCATGACCACTCGAAGTTATCCATCATCGACCACTGGAAATAGCCCCTGACATCCACCTCTTCCGAGACTGCCCGTTTCAGCGCTTTCAGATATTTCGTGAGGAAATCTATCCTGGCAGGATCATGCACCTTACCGTCCAGAGAAATGGTATCATGGCAGGACAGACCGTTTTCCGTGATATAGACAGGCTTTCCATATCTCTCATATAAAAACTTCGGCCCCCAGTACAGGCACTCAGGAGTTACAGGCCATTGATTGGCAGTCCTTGGAAACCCCTCATACCGCTTCACAATCTGAGTTTTCCCGTCCTCACCCATCCGGCAGCATTTCCCGTTATAAATATTCTGGCCATAAAAGTCAATGGGTTCCGCGATCAGCTTCATATCCCTTTCCGTTATTCTGGGAAGATATGTCTCATATTTACGCAGTCCTTCTTCGGGATAGTGTCCCAACAGCACCGGATCGGACCACCATGCCACATTCCAGGTCCAATTTTCTAAATCCTCCATGGCAAAAAGCTGCTGCCTTGCAGCTTCTATATCCTGAGCGGATTCCGTCTCCGGATAACACATAGTACCTGTGGGAGCATAGCCTACCCGAATGGGCTGCTTCGCTTTGGCACGCAGCATCTGTACGGCGCGGCCATGGGCCATCAGTACATTATGGCCATCTGGAAAGTATCCCTTACCGGACACTTCAGTCCAGGCGCATGTTCCCCCTTTAAAAAACCCAGCCCTATGAAGCACTGGGGTTCGTTCAGCGTAAAGAAATGTGTCACCCTGTCACTGAACCGTTCTGATATCAGCCCTGCATATTCCCCGAACCATTCCACTATTTTTTCATTCATCCAGCCGCCCTTCCGATACAGGGCATAAGGAAGCTCCCAATGAAACAATGTAATATAAGGTTCTATCCCCGCCTCCAGCAGAGAATTGATAAGATTGTCATAAAACGCAATCCCCTTTTCGTTTACCTTGCCCTTTCCTTCCGGCAGCACTCTGGACCAGTCAATGGAAAAGCGGTAAGCTTTCAGCCCCATCTCTTTCATGGCAGCTACATCCCCCCGAAATCTGTGATAATGGTCACAGGCTGCATCACCAGTATGCCCTTCATAAACCTTTCCCGATTCTTTTACATACACATCCCAAATA
>CAZSGT010000479.1:0-2227 GCA_964606215.1 uncultured Lachnospiraceae bacterium | reverse complement strand
AATCACCGGATCCTTTGATACACCGTTGTCACTGGTGTCGGAATGACCATAGCTGGTATAAATATTTGTCATCATCTTTGCCAAATCGCTGTCTTTTCCGGTTTCATAGGTACCGCGAATCGTACCATATACCACATCGTCATAAACTGGCTTCAGATTTGGTCTGTCCCAATCTGTAAACAAGCCCTTCTCCGTTTTTACGTTTGCATAATCGCCTGTACCCTGGTCCCAGACAATCGGGATTGCACCATAGAAATCGCAGACAGCAGCGCATGTTTCATAGTTCAATGCACGCTCGGCATTATTATATCCTGTGTCAGAACCGGTTTGTGGCTGTGTTCTTACTCCATACTCTCCCACATACAATGGCATATTTTTATCCAGCGCCTGCACCGCCTTAATGCTTTCACTAAGGGAAGACTGCCATGTTTTCAGCTGATTATATGTCCATCTGACATTACTGTTATCCTTGTAAATATGTACGGAGAACATCAGACGGGTAGTATTCACCTTACCCATATCTGCCAGGGTGTCTTCTGGCATGGTGTTAATCGCCTTCGTTGTGGCAAACCGTCCGGTAATGGCCAGCCAACGTTTGGTGTTGTTGGAGCCTGTGGCACGAACGGTATTGATAAACAGCTGGTTCAGGGCATTTAAAACTGCGTCGTCTTCATTTGTGGAGCCAGTGTGGGCGTCCGTCACCTCATTCATGCTCTCAAAAATCAAATGCTCATCATAGTCCTTAAACCGCTCTGCTACGGTTTTCCATACGCCTGCATACTTCTGATACACTTTTTCAATATTCCACTGGTAGGTGTCCAGCCAGCAGGTGGGCGTATTTCCTCCACGTTTATCGTGGTTCGCCGCACCGTCATGGTGAATGTTTATAATAGCGTACATGTCCTGCTCTACACAGTAATCCACAATCTCCTGCACCCGGCTAATCCACGCCTCGTCGATAGAATAATCGTCCTTAATATGTCCGTTCCAGGTTACAGGAATACGCACTGTATTATATCCTGCATCGTGAAGCGCCTTAATATATGCTTTTGTGGTCTTATATGCCTGCCAGGACGTCTCGCTGGGATTAATCAGGCCGCCATCCATGGTATTTCCTAAATTGATGCCCGCCCCCATCTCTTTTACAATCTCATCCTTGCTGAGAATGCGGAAATCCTTCGGGTCACTTTCTGCAGTAGAAAGGTTCGGCACCAATGCTGCACGGACTGCCTCCAGCGCATCCCTCGCCGTCTTCAGCTCTGCGTTTGTCTTTGTATCGCTCTGCTCATAAACCGCCTCTGCCGCAGTAATGGCTGGCGCCAGTTTTGCAAAGGACTCGCTGCTGTAATCTTTCTCCTGCAAAGATTTACAATACTCAATGGCTTTCTTCAGTCCCAACGGCGCTTCGTTGGTGGCATCCCTCAATGCCTTCTTTAAACTTTCCAAAGCCGCATGGAGAGTATCTGCGGTTGCCTCCTCATTATCCATTGCCGCCTGTGCCTTGGCGGCTTCCGCCTGCAGTGCATCATACAGCTCTTCTGACAGACAATCCTCTGCCGTTAATCTTTTAATACTACGAAGCTGCTGCCACAACTCCTCGTCTGCCTCTGCCTTCAGCTCTGCTTCCGACTTCTCTCTTACATCTGTGGCATCCAGTGTGTCTGACTCTGTTTTGATACCGGAGGTATCAAAGCCCTTTTTGATACTTCCATCCTCATTTACAGTAAATGCTTCTCCGTTTGCAAATACCACGCCCAGCAATGCACACTCTGTATCTTTTGTACGGACCTGCAAACGAAGGGATATATTCTCTGCCGTCTTCCCACTCCACTTTGCAGTATTGATAGAAGAAGTTTTGTTGTAAATGCCAGTCCCCGCAGCTCCCACTCCAGTTCCTTCTTTATCCGTGCCAAAACCACAGTGAATGATGTACTGGCTGTGAGTTGCACCGTTATCATTGTCTTTATCGGCAGGTAAATCCCGCTCCGTTCCAATCAGTGCCTTATTGGAAGAATTACTGGAAGTATCTGTATTCATACAGCTGAACACAATGTTGGACCGGCTGTGCGCCTTTGTCACCTGAATGTATGGCGTGATTGCCACAGACGCTGTGGTTAGTCCGGACAAATCAATCCCCGCCGCTTCCAACTGTGTGCCGGTGATTACGATGATATCCTGATTCTTTTCCAATGCCGCATCTGCATTGGTGTCATACAACTCAACGGCT
>CAZSGT010000478.1:0-2230 GCA_964606215.1 uncultured Lachnospiraceae bacterium | reverse complement strand
AAAAAGGATTAAAATATATGTGACAGATGCGGGGATTCCCATGATGGGTACAGTGTGGGAAGAGCATCTATAGATAGAGCAGCCTTGAAAAAGAGGCTGCTTTATTGTATGATAGAAATGTAATTTAACTAAAGATTATATGAAAAAATACTATGTGATAAGATGCTGGAGAGGGAGGAGTAAAAGGGGATGTTTGCAAAATTAAAAAGAAAGTTTTTACTGAACAGGATTGGTGAGGTATTACTTGTACTGTTCTGTATTGTTGCCGTGTTGGCGGCGTGTATAGATGATGTTATGGAATTTTTAGTAACAACAACGACAGAACAGGTGGATTTGAATTCTCTCAGTCCGGAACAGGTACAGGAGAACTTGTATGTGAAGGGGGAGATACGGGCGGTAACTGGCTGTTATTATGGTCATGAGGACAAGGTAACGAATAATCCTGTAGATATGGAGTTTATTATTCCAGTTGGAGACAAGTATATAGGAATATATTGTAAAGATTTGATGATAAACCTGCTGGATGCCAATATGACGATGTATCGGGACGCCTGTGCCAGTGGCGAGGACAATCCGGAAGAAAGCACCATTCCGGTAGAGATACAGGGCATAATTAAACCGATGAAGGGAGAATCGTTGGAAGCATATAAAGTGTATGCAGCGTTGTCAGAGTCGCCGGAAAATTATCTCCCCTATGTATTGGAAGAGACGGAAGAATCGGATATCAGCAGAATAAAGATGTTTGTGTTAGTAGGAATTTGTGCGGTATTTTTGCTGTTCGGAATTATATATATTACAGCAAGAGTGGCCGGGGGAAATCTGCGTACGGTGACACAGTATTGCAGAAAACGAGGAAATAAGGAAGCAGTATATCGTGAGTTGGAGGAGTTTTTCTATGCAGGAAGAGCGATTTGTGATATTTTACGTGTGGATGATACATTCTTTATGATGATTATAAAGGGCGACGTGTTCTTTGCAGAAACCAAAGATATTTTATGGGTATATTCTACAGAGGACGCGAATACGCTTAAGATTCTGACTGTTGCGAATCCAAATGTAATTAAAATCAAAATGAGGGACGGAAGTGCAATGACCATCGGAATTGAGGATGTAAATACTCTGCGCTCGCTGATGCGTCATATTGCCAGTCGAATCCCTTATGTATTTGTCGGTTATGACAAGGAAACAGAAAAGTTATATAAGCATAATCGATATGAGTTAGTCCGTATGGTAGACAGAAGACGGCTGGATTATATGGATGCAAAGAGGATGGATATAAACCTTGGTGTAAATATGGCTGATACCGAATACCAGAAAAAGACGGTAACATATGAAAAGCAGTATAGAGAAGAGGGAAGATAAATGTTTGCAAGAATACAAAAAAGGTATATGGCAAAGATGATTTTTCTGGCTATGCTTTGTTTCCTATTTGCTGTCTGGGCGGTAGCGTGGTTTATAGAAAGTATTTCTCTGGTGGTGAAGGTGCGAACGGAGGAGCCTGTAGATTTGAATAGTCTGACTGCGTCACAGGTTCAGGATGGGCTTTTTGTTGAGGCGGAGATTGTGGCACCGATAGATAGGTATGAATACGAGAAAATTATGTTTTTCAAGATACCGCGTTACAAATTTCTGATTGCAGTGGGAGAACAGAACGATGTGGTATTGTCATTGTCAAACAGCGAAGAAATGAAATCGGTGCTGGAAGAAAATATGCGGATTTTCCTGCGTGCAGAACTGGAAAACAATCCGGCTTTAATGAAGGACATACAGCCCACAAAGGTGAGAGGGGTAATCCGTACACTAAGTATGAAATCGGAGATTTCCCTGTTAAAGTACCTGCAGACTTCGCGTCTGACGGAGGAAGAGAAAGAACATTATTTGAAATATGAGCTGGTGGAGGGGAAATATGGTGATATTACCTATTTCGATCTTTGGGCGCAGCTAATACTCATACTATTGCTTTTGTTTCTCGGTATCAATTGCATTGTAAGAGGAGTGAGGCGGAATAATATAAATGTTTTAAAATACTATTGTAAGGAACAGGGAGATTTGGAGCATGTCCTGGCTCAAATGGAGCAGTTTTATGAGGGAGGTGTGCGGGAACAGGGACTTCGATTGGATGACGATTTCTTTTTGATGATTGTTGGTACAAAAGTATATTTTGCACAGACTGGGCAAATCTTGTGGATTTATCCTCATATAACCAAGCACAGGATGATTTTTATACCCC
>CAZSGT010000477.1:0-2235 GCA_964606215.1 uncultured Lachnospiraceae bacterium | reverse complement strand
ATGGGAACTGATTGCCGAGAGAACTAATTCCGATCTGGCGAATACCCTGGGAAATCTTGTGAACCGTACCATATCCATGAGTAACAAGTATTTTGGCGGTGTGGTAGCTGACAGGGGCGTTTGCGAGGCTGTGGACGAGGATCTGAAAGCGGTTGTCACGGGCGCCTATGCCAAGGTGACGGAGAAAATGGCGGGACTGCGCGTGGCGGATGCGCTGACAGAAATTTTTGATATCTTTAAACGCTGCAACAAATATATTGACGAGACGGAGCCCTGGGTACTGGCAAAGGATGAAGCAAAGTCGGACCGCCTTTCCACCGTATTGTATAACCTGGTGGAAAGCATTGCAATTGGTGCGTCCATTCTGGAACCTTATATGCCTGAGACCGCGGGTAAGATCGCTTCGCAGCTGAATACCTCCCTGAGGGAATTCAGCCGGCTGGAGGAGTTCGGTTTATACGAGAGCGGAAACAAGGTTACGGATCAGCCGGAAATCCTCTTTGTCCGTCTGGATATGAAAGAAGTGGCAAAGAAAGAGGAAGAACTGGCGGCGGCTATGACAGCGGCAGAGAAAACCGCACAGAACGGAGAGCAAGACGGGAATGGCGGCACAGAGGCAAATGACAAGGAGGTCATTGATATAGATGCAAAGCCCGAAATCACCTATGATGACTTTGCAAAACTTCAGTTTCAGGTGGGTGAGATCATTGCCTGTGAGGCGGTGCCCAAGTCAAAGAAGCTTCTTTGCAGTAAAGTAAAGATCGGCAGTCAGATAAAGCAGATTGTATCCGGCATCAAGGCATATTACAGCCCTGAAGAGATGGTGGGGAAAAAGGTTATGGTGCTGGTAAACCTGAAACCTGCCACACTTGCCGGCGTGGTCTCAGAAGGCATGCTGCTCTGTGCGGAAGACGCGGACGGAAACCTGACGCTGATGAAGCCGGAAACAGATATGCCCTCAGGAGCGGAGATTTGTTAGTACGTTTTGCAAAATTGTATGGAAACGCAATTTTGACTTTGCGATGCCGTATGGCTGAACTGTTACGTTAGTACAAATAAAATTTATATAAAGTACTTAATTTTTGGACTGAAATACGGTATACTTCTTATGAGGCACATTGTCTGCGTTGATGAGGTAAGTTATGGTTAAAGAAGAATTTTATTATGACTCACGGGATAAAAAGAGCCAGCTGCATGCGGTTCGGTATATGCCGGACGACCAGGACAGCATCCGCTGCATTGTCCAGATTGTGCACGGCATGGCGGAATATATCGAGAGGTATGAGGAATTTGCGGAATTTTTGACAGACCGCGGTTTCGTGGTAGTCGGTGAGGACCATATGGGACACGGTAAGTCTGTGGGCAGGGATGGCAGGTACGGCTATTTCTGCGAACAGGATCCGGCTACGGTTCTGGTGCGGGATGTCCACCGCCTGAAGAAAGCTACGGCGGAACGGTATCCCAACGTTCCTTACGTGATGGTGGGACACAGCATGGGATCCTTTATTACCAGAAATTATATGTTCCGCTATGGTGCCGCAATTGACGGCGCTGTGGTTATGGGAACCGGAATGCAGCACAAAGCGGTTCTGGTGCTGTCCAGAACGGTGGCCGCCATACAGGGAATGATTTTTGGCCCGGAGAAAAAAGGTAAACTGTTGGATAAGCTGGCCTTTGGCTCTTATAACCGGCGTATAGGAAATCCCAAAACGTCTTTTGACTGGCTCAGCAGGGATGAGGAGCGGGTAAAACAATATCTGAATGACCCTTTGTGTGGATTTGTGTTTACCATCAACGGTTTTCAGACTCTGTTTGAACTGATCAGCAGGCTCCATCACTCGGAGAACCTGGAGCGCATCCCCAAAAAGCTGCCTGTCTTTCTGGTGTCGGGAGACGCCGACCCGGTGGGCGATTATGGAAAAGGTGTGCAAAAAGCGTATATTTCCCTGCGGGCAGTGGGGCTGGAGAATATTAAGGTCAAATTGTATGAAGGCGGAAGACATGAACTGTTGAACGAAACAAACCGCCAGGACGTCATGCAGGATATTTATAATTGGATTGAGAAAAAGGTACTGTATGGGAAGACGGGAAAATAACGGGGAACGGGCATGGACACAAAGGCAGTAAGGACTTACCAGATTCGATGGGCGCATGATTCGGAATGGGCGCCCGCCATGAAGATGATCTGGCGTACCTTTTTAAAATATGAGGGAAAGGACTATACAAGAGAAGGAA
>CAZSGT010000476.1:0-2236 GCA_964606215.1 uncultured Lachnospiraceae bacterium | reverse complement strand
TTTGCAAACATCTCTGTTTGGTCTTAGCGGAACAAGTGGTGACTGTACACTCATCCGTGTGTGTCATCGGTTCAAAAAAAATTAACATCACACGTTTATCTACCCGAGGTAGAAATATGGATTTGCACAGTGACTTGTCGCCAGATTTCAGGGTCTATGCCCTCTTGACATTCGCTCCACGGAAAACCTGTAACACCGTTTCCAGCGTAACAGCAACCTCACGCTTCATCGCTATCAATGTCACAACAGCTACTAGTATAGCGAACAATTCCAGTAAATGCAAGGTTTTTTTATTTTTTTTGCAAACTTTTTACATTTTCTATGTTTTGCCCATGATTCTCCAGCAAAAACTGGCAGTCCTTGAGCACTTTGCACAAAAACTGCCAGTTTTCACTATTAGTTGTATTCCAAACATCGCTTGTAATACAGTTTTGTATCACAGCAACACTATGTCAATGCCAAAATCGCAGTATCTGCATTACAGCGTACTGTCCCACTTTGGAACCGCATCCGGACATCCCATTTCCCGGCGCAGCGCCCGGATGCGCACATAACAGCCACATTTTCCACAGATTCCCTCCCGCAGCATCCCGCAATCTCCGCAAACCGCCAGACGGTTCTGGTATTCCTCCTCTGACACTCTGTCCTCCCCGGGAATGTTCCCGATGTAGCGGGCAATCTTTTCTTCTTCCTCCTGCCTGTCTCCGTAAAACTCCGGACATCCGGAACAAGGTTTCTTTTTATCTGGCTCCATGCCACAAACCTCCTGCATAAGCTGTCAGCAGAACTTCACTGCCGCCACGCTGCAAGGTGGCAGAGTGAGCTGCCAGCCTTCTCCCTGCTTTACACAGCCATCCAATACACATGGTGCCACCCGTTCCCCATCTGCAAAATCATTATAATCCCCCATATTTCCGGTGAGAATCTCTCCCTTTGCCTCTCTGTCTGAAGGGATTCCTTCTATATAAATAGTCATTTCTTCATCCAGAGATGCATTGGATACTGTCACAAGGATACTGCCGTCCGACGCTTTGGATACAGAATGTGAAAGAAACGGAACCTCATATCCCTCTTTTTCTCCCCTCGCATCCTCCAGACTGCTTTGCAAAAGTGCAGCTCCCTGATGCGCCTTATACATCCGGAACACATGGTAGGTGGGTGTCTTTACCATTTTCATTCCCTCCGTCAGGAGCACCGCCTGCAATACATTTACCACCTGGGCCAGATTTGCCATCACCACCCGGTCCGCACGCTGGTTAAAAATATTTAAGTTGATGGCTGCAACGATGGCGTCCCGCATGGTATTCTGCTGATACAAGAATCCCGGATTGGTGCCTTCTTCCACCTGATACCAGGTTCCCCACTCGTCCACAATCATTCCGATGTCATGGTTCGCATCGTATTTATCCATAATCTCCAGATGCCCGTCCAGAATCTCTTCCATCCGAAGAGTTTCTTTTATGGTCTCATAATACTGTTTTTCCGTAAATCCTGTAGCAGGACACTTATTGTCCCATCCTCCCGGCACTGTGTAATAATGCAGACTGATTGCCTTTGTATGCCAGACATTCAAATTCTGCATAATTATCTCCGTCCAGTGGTAATCGTCTGCGTTGGGACCGCACGCCACCTTGTACAGCTGATTTCCCGAAAAATCCTTACAAAAACTCTGGTACTGCCTGTACAAATCGCAATAATATTCCGGACGCATATTGCCGCCACAGCCCCAGCTCTCATTGCCAATTCCCAAATATTTTAACCGCCAGGGCTCATCCTGTCCGTTGGCACGGCGCAGCTCCGTCATGGGCGAGCTGCCGTCGAAAGTTATGTATTCTATCCATTCTGCCAGCTCCTGTACCGTCCCGCTGCCAAGATTGCCCGCCAGATATGGCTCACATTCCAACTGCCTGCAAAGCTCAAAAAATTCGTGGGTACCGAAGCTGTTGTCCTCCACCAGACCGCCCCAGTTGGTGTTAATCATCTTCTTCCGGGTTTCTTTCGGGCCGATGCCGTCTTTCCAGTGATATTCATCGGCAAAACATCCTCCTGGCCAGCGCAGCACCGGCACGCCAATATCCTTTAACGCCTCCACCACATCGGAACGGATACCCTTATGGTTTGGCACAGGCGAATCCTCCCCCACATAGATTCCCTCATAGATACAACGCCCCAGATGTTCCGAAAAATGTCCGTAAATTTCTTTATGAATGGTTGCTTTTTCTTTACCGGTAATTTG
>CAZSGT010000475.1:0-2238 GCA_964606215.1 uncultured Lachnospiraceae bacterium | reverse complement strand
TCCTTTCCGCCAATACTACATTTACTATACTAGACACCTTGGTAAAAATCAAGAGATTTCTTTCAGATATATGATAAGGGGAAAAAGTTCAGCCCTGACAGCACCAGACGGACTGTCAGTCATATAACTAATGACCCTGCCATTGTAGCGTGAAAGTGAAAAGGGCTTGAATTACACAAAGATCAATGATAAAATCAGAGCCATCAATTGAAATCGAAATGGAAAGGGCAGGCTCATGAACCATTGCGGGACTCAAAGACTGGAAACAGATAGATTGATCTTAAGAAGATATGTGAATGAAGACGCCGCTGCGATGTATAAAAACTGGGCGTCAGACAGCGAGGTCACAAAATATTTAATGTGGCCGCCCCATGCAAGCCAGGAAATCAGTCAGAGGGTAACTGACGATTGGGTAAATCAATATTCCAATGAAAATTTTTATCACTGGGCCATTGTGTTGAAAGAAAATGGAGATGAACCCATTGGCGATATTGCTGTAGTAAAAATGAACGAAAAGATTTCAATGGCACATATCGGTTATTGCATTGGAAGAACCTGGTGGCATAAAGGGATCACACCAGAAGCGTTAAAAGCTGTTATGGATTTCCTTTTTGATGTAGTGGATGTAAACCGGATTGAGTTAAAGCATGATTCAAGAAACCCTAATTCAGGCAAAGTCATGATAAAATGCGGAATGAAATATGAAGGAACATTACGCAGTTCTGACTGGAATAATCAGGGGATTTTTGATGCATGCTACTATTCACTGTTAAAATCGGAACGCTGAATTAAATTATCAAATACCGAAAAAGGCTGTCGGTTAATAACGACAGCCTGAAATATCCATTGCCCGGTCTGGAAAACCCGGGCACAGGATATTAGCCTTCATGCCTCTTCAAGCGGCACAAATCCTCAATGGGAAAAATGCCGTGCAACGTCTATGTCACATTTTTCAGGCAGAAATTTCCAAGTTCAAGCACTTTTTCTGTGCGGATATCATCTCTTCTTCCGTCCCATTCCACTGATTTATATCTTCATGAATAAAGTACAGCATTCTGTCAGACAGATTTGACATAAAAGCTTTGGCTGCTTCACCGGACGCACCAGCCAGCGCTGCTGTCAATGTCTGGTTGTCCATGTTCCGGAGAATTGATTGAATTTCAAAATCTCCCACATGTATAAACTCTTCCAATAAACCCGTATTGTCCGAATAAGTTTTCTTGCCATTGTACTTACTCAAAATATCCTGCCGCGTATGTTTCAGCATTTCACTCATCCTTCCGTTTTTCTCCCTGTAATCCATGCCGATATAAGATGCAATCAGTTCCTGCAGAATCTCCTGAGATTCTCCGGCATAAATTTTTCGTAATGCCTCCGCAATCATTTTCCCTTCCGGCCGCTCTGCCTCGGGCAAAGTCGTAATATAATTTTCAAGGAATCGAAATATTTCTTCCGGTTCCATCTGCTTCATATAAAGATTCAGGGTATACGGAATTGCAAAAGCAAGAAATCTGCTTCCACCTTTGAGTCCGGGAACGTAAGCTTCCATAGCACGCAGTCCTTCCGACCGTCTGATTTCACTGCATTTTAGCAAATCTTCCCCTATGGCGGCAAGTCGGAGCTTTTTCTCATCATAAATCCCAACCCTTTCCACCTGTATCAGAGTTCTTCCTACCAGTTCGTCAATGCTGCATTCAAAAAAATCAGCCAATACCCACAACATTTCGATGTTTGGATTTGACAGGTTCCGTTCCCACTTGGAAACAGCCGCCGGACTGATGCTCAGTACAGCCGCCAGCTGCTCCTGGCTCATCCGCTTTGCCATACGCAGGGAATATATCTTTCCGCCCATGGTCACTCTATGATACTTTATACTTTCCACTCTATCTACTCCTCCATAAATGATATTGCGAAGCTTCGTAAAATATAGTTTACTGTTTCACATATCTAAAGTCAAAGGACAAATCATTGAGTTTTTTAACCAATAGTTTCAAATGGGCGTTGATTCGATTGGGGCTGGCAGCCTTTTCCTACCCAGCTTCTGTTCAACATACGGGTATTCGATTAAAACAATAAGGCAGGTCATGAAATGGGCAAGGATGCGGTCCTGGCGTTTTACATATATCGCACAGAACATATTGATTTTAAAGTAGAAAAAAGATATATTATTAATATAGACGGCAGCATATTCCGGAGAGTGTGGCGGAAAGAGATGATTATTACAATGACTTTGTCAAG
>CAZSGT010000474.1:0-2243 GCA_964606215.1 uncultured Lachnospiraceae bacterium | reverse complement strand
TATCGCATACCCTCACACCCTCGGTAAAACCGCCTAACGACAGGGCAAGGTTATCATTATCCACATAACTGATAGAATGAAATCTCATATTTCCAAGGAAATTCAAACCAAACTCCGGTGTGATATCCTCTAACACCTGCCATGCTACCGTATTAAGAGAGCGCGCCACCGCTTCCCGCACTGTGATATTTCCCTTATATCCTCCCCCTGCATTCTTTGGTCCATTTTCAATCTCCTGGTCCTTCACAATCGTGGATGGTGAATAGGAACCGCTCTCAAAGGCGGGCGTATAGTCAATCAACGGCTTGATGGAACTTCCCGGCTGTCTGCTCGACAGAAAACCACGGTTGTACAAGTCATCCGTGCCGCGTCCCCCCACGATGGCAACCACATACTGGCTGTCGTTGTCTACACAGACGGCAGCCCCCTGCATGGCATACTTGGTCCCTTCCTCATTCATCTCAATGTTATACCGAAGGGTCTCATCTACGGATGCCTGAAGTTTCTTCTGGATACTGGGTACTAATGATGTATAAATCCGGTAACCTCCGGAGCGAATCTGCTCCATTTTCTCCCCATATACCTCTCCGTATCTTGTCATGTAATCGTTATAAGCTTTGCTGTCTGCAAAGGTATACTGAAAGTCAAAGTCCTCCTGTTTCATCAGCTCCAACGCCGCACAATGCACCGCATAACTTGTCATATAATTCTCATCGGAAGACTCTGCAACCTGCTGTTCTACTTTTAATTTTTTGGAAATGCCCTTATTGTACTGCCGCTCCGTTATCACGCCCTGGTCGTACATGGTCTTTAAAACCTGGTCTCTCTTTTCTTTGGCTGCATCTGGATTTGCCACCGGGTCATATGCCGTCGGGCTGTTAGACAATCCAATCAGCAGCGCTGCCTGATAGGGCTTTAAATCTTTGGCGTCCACGCCAAAATAGTACTGGCTTGCCGACTGCACACCATAGCAGCGGTTGCCATAGTAGTTGGAATTACAGTAAAATTCCATAATTTCATCTTTGGTGAACTTGCTCTCCACCGTTGGCGCTAAAAATATCTCTGCAATCTTACGGGTATAACTTTTCTCCTGGGACAGAAGATTATTTTTAATTAACTGCTGGGTAATGGTACTTCCACCCTGGGTAATCTCACCACGGTTTTTCACCAGCGCCACTCCTGCACGCAGCGTAGCCGTCATATCCACGCCGGCATGGGTTTTAAACCGCTTGTCCTCCACGGCAATATATCCCTCGTAAATATATGGGGAAATGTTTTTGATGTCCACATATTCGTAGTGGCCAGCATTAATTCTGCCAATCTCTTTTCCTTTCTGGGTATAAACCACCGTGTCCTCATTTAAGATAAAGTCATCTTCGCTAAGGCTTACAAGACGGTCAAAGACCACCGCCCTCGCCTCCTCAAACATAGGCTCAACTTTCACATACACGCAGACAACAATCAGCACGGCAACAACCAGAAACGATGCCATAAGCCCCAGCACCGTTCCAAACAGATTGATAACCACACCGATGTATCCACCTATGGTACCCAAAATAATTTTTATCACACTTCCGATAAACGTTAAAATTTTCTTAATCACAGACATTGTACTTCTCCCTTTCTCAGTGATTTATCTTACAATTCCGAAGCTAAAAGAACCTCTGCGCCCATTGAATCCGGGAGCTCTTCCAGCCTCCAAACCATCTAACAATATATGGCATAATAACACATCTTTTTTATTATAGACCAATAACCCCTAATATTCAAGTCGATTCGACATTGTTTATCCATGGAAATATCTTACTTACAGAATGCTACAGTTGTAGAAATTTCTGGTTACTTTCTTTTGATTTCCCGACAACAAAAAAGAACCACATTCCAAGCCTTTATCTTTTGTATAAATGTATGGAGTTTCCCGTTACTTTACCTGGAATGTGATTCTTTAATTGTAAATATTACTATAAAACTTCACTTATGGCAACATCTGCTTCCTGCAAAATTTTCAAATCTTTTTCACTCTGCTGCAAGAGCCTGGATTTCTTGCTCTGTCAACCCGGTCTTTTGGGCAATCGTAGGAATGTCCATAACATCCAGCAAAGCTGCCGCAATCTCCAAAGCTTTTGCAGCTCGTCCCTGCTTAATCCCCTGTTCTACCCCACGCTCCCAAATGCCTTCGCCTAAATTACACATACGGTTCACCATCCTTAGAATGTTCACACAGGCTGCAATTCCTTTTTTAA
>CAZSGT010000473.1:0-2255 GCA_964606215.1 uncultured Lachnospiraceae bacterium | reverse complement strand
CGATCCACAGCTTTAACAGAAATATCCGGCAGTTGATCATAGATTCCCTCAAACAAGCTGCCTCCGGAAGACTTTTTCTTCATTTCTTCTTCCACCAGCACTGTTTCTTGTTCTATCTCCTGCTTCACTTCCTGTGTTGTTTCCAGTCCGTCCCTTTGTTCATCTTCCATAACAAAGATTCCTTTCGTCTTTATATGCATGCTTATTTCTCATCTTGCAAGTTTATGTGTCCAGACGCTGTAAACGTCGGTACAAATTATTATTTTTTCTGTAAATACTTCCTCAAGTCAAGTGCAACTGCAATTACGATTACAAGACCTTGTGCAATGTATGTATAAGCCGGATCTACACCGAGGAACTGGAGACAAATCTTCAAGATTTCAAATACCAATACGCCTATCAGAATACCACCTACCCGGCCGACACCACCGTTAGCTGATACACCACCGATTGTACAAGCTGCAATAGCTTCCAGTTCATATCCATTACCTGTTGCTGTGGAAGCGCCGCCTGCCTTCGCACCTACAAGAAAACCTGCCAACGCATACATACATCCTGCCAGAATATAGATACGAATCAGGGAACCGCGTACATTAACGCCGGCTACCTGTGCAGCATTCTCATTACCACCGATTGCATACATATATTTACCATGACGAGTCTTATTATATAAGAACCAAAAATATGCACCAATCACAACAGCAAATATCATCAAGTATGGAATCGGTCCAAGAGAACCGCTTGCAACCGTAAGATAACTTTTCTTATAACCGCCCATAGGCTGGTTGTTGGTAATCAGTGAACATAATCCATAAATAATGGTCTGCATACCCAGAGTTGCAATAAATGGCGGAACCTTCAAAACAGAAATCACAATACCATTTACAGCGCCGAAACATCCCATGATCACAACAACAATGATCAATGCTATCGGCCACGGAATATCCGGCACCCAGGGGAGCATGCGGGCAGAATAATCTAAACTCTGCAACAGCATAGCAGAAAGACATGCCGCAAGACCTACCGCACGTCCGGCTGAAAGATCCGTACCTTTCGTGATCAGACAGCCCGATACACCACAGGCTATGATAAATCTGGGAGATACATTGACTACCAGATTTTTGAAGTTGTTTAAAGTAAAGAAATTCTTAGTTGTACATCCTGTCAGAATAGCCAACAGCACAATCAGAATGATGATTGCATTGTTAGATATAAATTTTTTTACATTAAAAGATTTTTGCATGATAATGTTCTCCCTCCTTATTCAAACTGCGTTGCCAACGCCATGATATTTTCCTGATTTGCCTTATCTCCGTCAATAAATCCGGTCACACGGCCATCACACATGACCATGATGCGGTCCGACATACCGATAAGCTCACTCATCTCAGAAGATATCATGATAATGCTCTTGCCCTGTTTTGCCATCTCGGCAATAATGCAGTATATCTCATATTTGGCTCCCACATCAATACCTCGCGTGGGTTCGTCCATAATAAAGACTTCCGGGCTGTTGGCCAGCCAGCGGCTGATCAGCACCTTTTGCTGATTACCACCGGAAAGTGACTGAATCTGGGTTTTGGAAGATGGTGTCTTAATAGAAAGTTTAGCCACATTTTCCTGTACCAATTTTTCAATCTTGGCATCGTCTAACATAACCCCGCCAATCAGATATTGATTTAAAGATGCTATGGGAACATTATCCGCAATAGACAGCACGCCAAGAATTCCTGTGGCACGCCGGTCTTCTGTCAGCATAGCAATGCCATTGCTGATGGCATCCTTCGGCTGAGTAATTTTAATTTCCTCACCTTTGTATGTAATCTTACCAGTCGTATGGCTCCGAAGTCCGAACAATCCCTCCATCAATTCCGTACGCTGGGCACCTACCAGACCTGCCACTCCAAGGATTTCACCCTTGCGTAATTGAAAAGAAGCATGCCTAAAACTCTTAGGATTGATAGAAGTAAAATCCTCCACCTCGAATACAATCTCACCCGGCACATTTTCACGGGCAGGATACAGTTCGGAAAGTTCGCGTCCTACCATCTTAGTAATAATAAAGTCTGTAGTCAAGTCTTTTGCAGACCATGTTCCGATATACTGACCATCCCGCATAATAGTAACTTCGTCACTTATACGCAGAATCTCATCCATCTTATGGCTGATATATACGATAGAAACCCCTTTGCTCCGCAACTCATTGATAATCGTAAACAGCGCCTCTACCTCCGCCGCCGTCAAAGATGAGGTAG
>CAZSGT010000472.1:0-2268 GCA_964606215.1 uncultured Lachnospiraceae bacterium | reverse complement strand
GTAATCAATGTATCGAAGAATTGAATAAGGTATTTTTGTGCCTTATGGAATTACAGTGGATGATAATGCCGATGGTGTCAGGAACGGAGGGTTTGGTAGTACAGGAGCATAAAAAATGAATAAACAAAAACAAAATATACCAATATGGTAAAAATTGACATTGACAGTAGATGAAGTGTCTGAATATAGCAATATAGGAATTTGCAAAATAAATGAACTTGCAAAACAACCCAATTGTCCCTTTGTGCTATATGTAGGGAGAAAAAAGTTGATTAAACGCAAAGAATTTGAAACATACATAAGTAACATATTAGAACTATAAATATAGACTTTTGAGCCTTTATATGGTAATATAATTAACTGTATCAAGGCTCTTTTTTCTTAATCTACGGAGGTCTTTTATGGGAAAAGATTTAAGAGGGAAAGAGTTAGGAGTAGGCATATCACAGAGAAATGATGGATTGTATACTGCAAGGTATACAGATAAACAAGGTAAAAGGAGGCAAAAATACTTTAAAAAATTACAAGAGTGTAGGAAGTGGCTTGCAGATGCGCAGTTTGAGGATGAACATGGGAACCCATTAACAGGAGACAATCCAACTGTTAATGCATGGTATCAATACTGGATCGATAATGTAAAAGGAGATAATATTCGATATAACACAAAGCGAAATTATGTAGAGCGGTATAATCGAAATATAAAACCTTTCATTGGAGATATGTTGATAAAAGACATAAAACCGTTACATTGTCAGAACATTCTAAATCAAATGGCAGGAAAATATTCAAACGTTGTAATTACACACAGTAGATTAGTCATGCTTATGATGTTTGATAGTGCGGTTGAAAATGAACTGATAGTAAAAAATCCAGTAACAAAAAACGTAAAATGCTCAAATGGAAAGAATAGGAAAGAGATGAGGGCATTGACTGTTGATGAGCAAAAACTATTCCTTAAATCTGTGAGAGATGCAGCAAATTATAATCAATATGCTTTTGTGTTACAAACTGGTTTAAGAGCCGGTGAGTTGATCGGACTTAGGTGGTCAGATGTAGATTTCAAAAACAGAGTCATTCACATTCGAAGAACTATGGAATACAGGTTTAAAACAAAAGAATGGGCAATAGGAGAACCGAAAACCAAGAATGGAAAAAGGGATATACCATTGACACATGAAGCTATGTCAATATTAAAGAGGCAAAAAGAAAAACTAAAGACATTAAAAGTCATACCGATTGAATTTTCTGACTATGTTTTTCTGTGCCAAACTGGAAATCCAATTTGTCAGAGCGCATATAATACAGCGTTATTTTACTACTGTGACAAAGTAGGAATAGAAAGGTTTTCCATGCACGTTCTTCGACATACTTTTGCCACAAGATGTATAGAGGCTGGGATGAAACCTAAAACATTACAGATAATTTTGGGGCACTCCGATATAGGCATTACCATGAATCTGTATGTCCATGTTACTGATGATGAAAAATTAAAGGAAGTTGAAAATGTGGAATGTATGCTAAAATTGGTGTAGTAATTGGTGTAGTAAGTATTACAAAACACCTAGAATAGTGAGAAATAAAGGGGTTTTATGATGATTTTTATATCAAGTTTGTTTTGGTATAAGATTATGTTAGCTGTGCAGAGCATTCATTGAAATCACTGTTCCCATGATTCCTTTGCGTGCTTAAAACAGTGATAGTACCTTGATTGGAAAAGGAGTAAGGCGGGCATGGATTTACTGGAATTGAGGGATAAACTGGATGTGATAGACGCGCAGATCGTGGAGCTGTACGAGAAACGCATGGAGATCTGCCGGCAGGTGGCGGAATATAAGATAGAAGCAGGGAAGAAAGTCTTTGACAAACAACGGGAAACGGAAAAGCTTGCCAAAGTGAAATCCCTGACCCACAACGAGTTTAACAGCCATGGCATTGTGGAACTCTTCGAGCAGATCATGTCCATGAGCAGGAAGCTTCAGTACCAGCTTCTGGCGGAGAAAGGCAGTCTCGGAAAGCTTCCGTTTATCGGCGTGGACGGGCTGGAGGCGGAAAAAGCGAGAGTGGTGTTCCAGGGAGCGGAAGGGGCTTATTCCCAGGCCGCAATGACACAGTATTTTGGGAATGAGGTCAACAGCTTCCATGTGGACACTTTCCGGGATGCCATGAGCGCCATTGACGAGGGCAGCGCTGATTTCGCGGTGCTTCCCATAGAAAATTCCACTGCGGGGATCGTCAATGAGATTTATGATCTGCTGCAGGAATATGAGA
>CAZSGT010000471.1:0-2268 GCA_964606215.1 uncultured Lachnospiraceae bacterium | reverse complement strand
GTTGATGAAATATACGCTGGCTTTGTTGTTCTTCAAAAAGCATTTTACTTTATTGGACGAGGTGTTTGTTGAAAACCAAATGGTCTTAATTCCATTCCGTTCCCGTGGTTTCAGCATTGCTTTCGTGATGGGATTGCCTTCCTCATCCACATATGCAATAAAACTTGTACTTGCCTTATCAATCAATTTCCCGATTGTTTCTTCCGGATTTCTCATCTGATTTCACCTCAATACATAATCTCTGTAGGCAGATCATTCCATAGTTCTGCCCGTGTTTTACATGCGCTTAACTTTTCCAACACCTTTTCATCCGGCTGCGGAAAAACAGTATAAATATCTTCCTCGCCCATATCCGGTCGAACAGGAAAGGCAAGCTGCTCTTCCTCGACTGAAAACTGTGCATTAACGCCTGCTTTGTTTCCTCTTGCATCGAGTCTTATCCATTTGTTGTACTCGCTCAGGTATACTCCGTTTAATCCGTGTAAGATCAGAACAGGGGCAGTGTCATCATCCAAAATCAGTCTTTGATAGCAGAACCCTGTCGGTATGCCTTTATAGCGCAGCAAAGCAGCCAATAGGTGCGACTTAGCGAAGCAGATACCGTGTCCCGCCCGCAGCACCTCCGACGCACTGCAAGTGATCTCGTTCCGGTTTGCATCTGCGGAATGAGCGATATTGTCCCTGACAAATTCGTATGCTTTTTTTATGTAGTCAATCTCCGAAGCAGAACTGTTTGAAATCCGCTCCGAAAGCTCAGCTATCGCTTCGTCTGTATAGTCAACGATATCGCTTGACTGCAAGTACAATTCCGCATTATCTGTATAAGGTTTTACAATCATATCATACCCTCTGTTTCTGCAATCTGCAAATTACAACTGCTTAAAATAGGCTTTTAGTTCTGCTTTGCAGGCAGAGTCCAACTCTTTTATTGCTACTCCCGAATCGCTGCCTCCAAATGATAGAGAATGACCACACAAGTATTGGGATATTGCTCCTTGAGCCGAAAAACCGCCTGTTTGCTGCCAATCTGCTTTAGCTCTTCCGCAGAATGTATTCCTACCGAATGCAGTTTCTTATCCATTGTTTTACCAAGTCCTAAAGTCGTAACTAAAGCCATGAATTTCTCCTTTCTGTTATTCACTCGTTCCTTCCACTTTATGACATTATACTATCTCCGCTAAATTTCAATTTATATTAGTGGTATCTATTTTATTTTGTTTTTTACTACATACAAATATGCAAAAAACATTATCAAAACTAATTCTACCAATACAATAATTATACCTGTTCCACTTTCTCCACCATTCCAAATTGTATTTTTCACTATATTAGTAAAAAACCAATGATTATTAGTGTCATTTCCTAATCCAAATACCCTAAATTCTGTCCAATTCCAAGCAATATGAAACCCTAATGGGAACCAAATACTTTTTGATTCCATTCTCATTAGACCTAAAAGTATTCCACCAATAGTTAAGTATATTAAAGATAGCAATGAATAACTTGAGTTAAGCAAATGGCTTAAAGCAAATATTACAGCAGTAATAACCAAACCAATATATTTATTTTTCTTACTCAATAAACTTTGTATATATCCTCGAAAAGTTATTTCTTCTGCAAAGGCTACTCCACAGAAAATAATTAAGCCCATAAATAATGAATATAAAATATTTGTATTTAATCTATGAAATTCAAAAGCCACTTGTTTCATTATAATTAAAATAAACATATAAATTGCTACAAATACTATTCCTAATAAAAATCCATTGATAAGTTGGAGAAAACTATGTTTTTTCGAAAAGCCCAAATCTTCCCAACTTATTTTTTCTTTTTTTATTATGTACTTATAAAACAGATATACTAATAAAGTTGTAATTACAATACACAAGACATATCCAAAATTACTATTCATTGTATTAGAAAGCATATCTTTAAAATTCGTTATATGAACATTTTGATAAATTAAACTTCCTAATATGCAAGACACTAACGTTATAATATTCACAGATATAACTGATAGCAGAACTTTCCCAATAATCACCAATTTATTATCTTTTAATATATTTTTCAATCTTTTAACCTCCCTATAAATTTCAATTTATCAATTTTATATCGGTTTCAGATTTCTATCAAGCCTGTCCACCATTCATACGATTCGCTTTTCCCGTCCCGCATCTGTTTTGCATCCAAACACGCCCAATATGATATTCAGAACCTTTATGGCTCTGCCCGTGTATGACTGTGTTTTTCATGTTAATCGCCAATCGT
>CAZSGT010000470.1:0-2272 GCA_964606215.1 uncultured Lachnospiraceae bacterium | reverse complement strand
TGCCTATTATTTGTCTGTATCCGTTCCTGCAAAGATATTTTGTGACCGGTCTGACTATTGGTGGCGTAAAGGGTTAAATTTTTTCAGTCAGTTATTATTTTCCACTCCGACATTTCTCTGTCGGAGTGGATTTTTGGAATTATGCAGATTTTTTATTTGTAATTATTCAGTTATTGGAAAGGTATGGTTTTTGACATGTATGACATCGGACACAGACAAGCATCAAAAATAATTGAAATCAGGGATAATGCAGGGGAATTGCTGAGAAATACGCCGGTTATCGTAAAGCAGACCGGACGTGATTTCAAGCTGGGGATCAACGGATGTGATGTGATGCGTTATACCAATGCTAGGTCATCCGAGGAAAAAGCTTTTTTTAAAGACAGAGTAGAAAAAGCCCTTGGGGTGTTTAATTTCTTTACGCTTCCCGTGTATTGGGGAGATTTTGAGCGCGAGGAAGGAATCACGTTAAAAGAGGAGTGTATGAATGCCGCCAAGTTTTTAAAGGCCAATAATGCCTCCGTAAAGGGGCATCCCTTATGCTGGCATACGGTCTGTGCGGACTGGCTTTTGAAATATGATGATGAAACGATCATGAAAAAACAACTCGAAAGGGTTCGTAGGGAAGTGACGGATTTTGAAGGTCTGGTCGATGCATGGGATGTTATTAACGAGACTGTGATTATGCCGGTGTTTGATAAATACGATAACGGCGTTACCAGGATATGTAAAAAATACGGACGAATTCCGCTGATCAAAGCCCTTTTTGACGAAGCAGTGTCTTGTAAAACCGGTGCAAAGCTTATTCTTAACGATTTCAATGTTACGGCCCAGTATGAAAAAGTAATTGAGGAATGTCTGGAAGCCGGCGTAAAGATTGATGTGATCGGTATTCAGTCTCATCAGCATCAGGGCTTTTGGGGGAAAGAAAAGCTTCTTGAGGTTATTGACAGATTTTCAAGATTTAACATACCCTTACATTTTACGGAAAATACAATATTATCAGGTTCTTTGGTTCCGAAGTATATTGAGGATCTGAATGACTGGCAGGTAGAGGAATGGCCAAGTACGGAGGAAGGCGAAGCAAAACAATGTGAAGAGATGGAGGAAATGTATCGGATTCTCTTTGCTTCTCCGGCAGTCGAGGCAGTGACATGGTGGGATTTTTGTGACGGAGCATGGCTGAGGGCGCCTTCAGGATTGCTTAGAAAAGATAACAGCATAAAGCCTGTTTATAAGAAACTGAATCATATGGTTAATGAAGAGTGGACAACGAATTACGAAGCTGTGACTGATGACAGCGGAAAGCTTGTTCTTAAGGGTTTTAAAGGCGAATATGCTGTTTCGGCAAAGGGACAGACCATCCGGGAAAGCTTGTGTTAAAATGATATGAAACGGTATTAGCACGGTATGAAACGGTATTGAAGCGGGAAAACGCTTCGTCTTGGATAAGGTTATGTTTACAATCTGTAGAAAAGAGGTATGAGATGTGGGTTTCTTTCGGTATGACAGCCCGGTTCTGGTTCTGATCGGAAAAATAGCGGATTTTATTGTCCTGAATACACTATGGGTTGTCTGTTGTATCCCTGTGATAACCGTAGGCGCGGCAACCACAGCCAAATATACCATTGCCATGAGGATTTTGCGCGACGAAGGTACCGGGGTCATAGTGCCGTATTTTAAGGCATTTAAAGAAAATTTTAAGCAGGCTACCATTATCTGGTGTATGCTGATGCTGGCAATTGCTTTTTGCGTCATGGACTGGTACTATATCAGACAAAAAGGAAATGATATATCGCATTATTATATCGTGGCAGTTGTTGTTATTTCCGTGATCGTTCTCTGCATATTTATGTCGGTTTTTCCTTTTATTGCCAGATTTAAGGTAACGGTAAAAGAGGCCGTGAAGGCGGCTTTTATTCTTGCGTTTCTTCAATTTTATAAGTTTGTTCCCATTGCCTGCATTGAAATCGGAACGTTCATTGCGGCCATATGGTATTCACGATGGTTTCCCATGATCCTATTATTTGGAACTTGTACCGCCTTTTACTTTAATACTCTGGTATGTGTAAAGGCATTTCAGAAAATCGAAGATAAAATGGAACAGCAGGAAGATATGGAGGAAACGAAAGACACAGAGGGAGTGAAAGATAGAGAGGAAGCGAAAGACACAGAGGGAGTGAAAGATAGAGAGGAAGCGAAAGACACAGAGGGAATGGAAGATACGGAGGAAACGGAAGATACAGAGGGAATGGAAGATACGGAGGAAACG
>CAZSGT010000469.1:0-2273 GCA_964606215.1 uncultured Lachnospiraceae bacterium | reverse complement strand
GCTATTTGAGAGGCTTTGGCGTTTCTTTTATACCGGCGGTCTGTGCGGTCATCGGGATTTGTGGTGTACGGCTTACATGGATTTTCACAGTGTTCCGACAGTCGCCATCCTTTAAAACAATCATGCAGGTATACCCAATCAGCCTTGGGATAACAGCAGTAGTTATTTTAGCTGTGACGCTGTTTGTGAAATCATCGAAGAAGTTTTTGGAGGCTGCATAGAAAGCGGAAGGGTTGCGCTCAGAGAGAATATTCGTTACAATGTATAGTAAACATCGGATGAAGAGGAATGGATAATAACAGAATCCGGATCAATGTCTTTGCAGGATTTAGAAAGGTATGGTAATTGGTATGAGTGATAATACAGATAACACGGTGGATAAGGAAGACGGATACGAGAGCGTCTGTTATATCTGCCGCAGACCCGAGAGCAAGGCGGGTAAGATGATTAAGATGCCAAATAACATCTGCATTTGTGCAGATTGTATGCAGCGGACCATGGATTCCATGTCTATGTCCGGCATGCCTTCCTATACAGATATGTTGAATATGGACTTGTCGAATATGAACCTGTTTCCGCAGCAGGAGGTTCCGAAGAAACAGAAGATAAAGAAAAAAGAGAAAAAGGCGGCAAAGGATAAGGAAGCGGAAAAGAAGCCGGAGTTGGATATTGAACATTTGCCGGCACCCCATATTATCAAGGGAAAGCTGGATGAGTATGTGGTGGGGCAGGAGTATGCAAAAAAGGTGGTGTCTGTGGCGGTATACAACCATTATAAGCGGGTTCTCACAGATACCATGGATGATATTGAGATTGAGAAATCCAACATGCTGATGATTGGACCCACCGGAAGCGGAAAGACATTTATCGTAAAGACGCTGGCAAAGCTTTTGCAGGTGCCCCTGGCGATTACAGATGCAACCTCTTTGACAGAGGCGGGATATATTGGCGATGATGTGGAGAGTGTGGTTTCCAAGCTGTTAGCCTCTGCGGACAATGATGTGGAGAAGGCAGAGCACGGCATTATCTTTATTGATGAGATAGATAAGATTGCGAAGAAACGCAGTACCAACAGCAGGGACGTCAGCGGGGAATCTGTACAGCAGGCGCTGCTGAAGCTGTTGGAGGGCAGCGAGGTGGAAGTGCCGGTGGGCGCCACCAGCAAAAATGCCATGGTGCCCCTTGCCACCGTCAATACCCGAAACATTTTATTTATTTGCGGCGGGGCGTTTCCGGAGTTGGATAAGATTATCAAAAAGCGTTTAAGCAAGCAGTCCGCCATTGGTTTTAAAGCGGATTTGAAAGACCGTTTTGATGATGACCCAACGATTCTGGAGAAGGTGACCACGGAGGACTTGCGGGAGTTTGGCATGATTCCGGAGTTTTTAGGACGTCTGCCTATTGTGTATACGCTGGAAGACATGACAAAGGAAATGCTGATTCGTGTGCTGAAAGAGCCGAAGAATGCCATTTTGAAACAGTACCAGAAGCTGCTGGCGTTGGATGAAGTACAGCTTATCTTTGGAGACGACGCCATCGAGGCCATTGCGGAGGAGGCAGTGGAGCGAAAGACTGGTGCCAGAGCGCTTCGCGCCATTATTGAGGCAAACATGTTAGATATCATGTACGAGATTCCCAAGGATGATATGATTGGGAAAGTGACTATCACAGGGGACTATATCCGGGGCTCCGGAGGTCCTGTTATCGAGATGCGAAGCAGTAATCAGTTACCAAAGATGTAGAATTTATTGCATATATGAGAGATATTTATGGCAGAAAAACCAAGAAGTCATAAAACAATGAAACCATGGTATCTAAGGTCAGGCAGGCAACATGAAAACGTACCTGCGTCAGATACCATGGTTATATTATATTAATACAGTATGTTAATATATGAAAATATTAATGATTTCCGGAAACTCCCTTGATACTATATGCTTTCTGCTGTTTTACAAGCGCTTCGTTTTTTTCTGCTAAATAGGATTTTTTCTCTTCTTCTGTCAAGGTTTTTAAGTAATCCATTTCGTCGTGTTCCTCTTGTTTGCGTAAATGTCTCAAGTATAAAAGGACAATAATTGCAGCAAAAACAGGTATGCAGAAAAGTAATGCGACTATCAACAATCTAGCCATAATAAATCACCGCTCTCTTTAAAATATAATCACTTTAAGTTACTATTTCCATTATATCATATAACCACAATAACAAGCAAATAAATATGTAAAGATTAATATAGGAAGAATTGCGATGATAAATCTAAGGAAACACTGATTAA
>CAZSGT010000468.1:0-2276 GCA_964606215.1 uncultured Lachnospiraceae bacterium | reverse complement strand
ATATCAATAGGTGTAATTGTTGTACAAAAAAATAAATAACCTTGCGCCATTTGAGGAAGCTTAATGAGCTATATGCCGTGTTCTGGCGTGGGGTTTAATAAGAAATGGAGAGATACGTTATGGTAGAAAATATTTTTATAGGTGTATTGTGTGTTCTTGCATTGGGTGCAGGAATTTGGAGCCTTATAATCAGCAATAATAATTCTTCTGAAGATAAGGAGAATGATGAAAAATAATATTTTCGGAGAGGAAACGTTATAATACGATTCCTCTCCGATTTTGTCTACGCGAAGGCAAAGTGAGAATAATCGTCAAGCTTGCTTGTAAGATATTTGAACGCGCCCGCGAACCCCAGCAGTCTCGCGAAGCGTGACGCTGGTGGTTTACGTGAAGGCAAAGTTGAAAAACCGTGGTTTTGATGTTATAATGAAAAACAAAACGGAGTTTCGCTGTATTTGCAGGAGAAAAACGGGAATTAAATCTTATAAAACAAGGAGAAAACAGACATATGGAGAGTTATAAAGAAGAGTTTATTGAATTTATGGTAGAGAGTGATGTCTTAAAATTTGGAGAGTTTACATTGAAGAGTGGTAGAAAGTCTCCGTTTTTTATGAACGCAGGAGCGTATGTGACAGGTTCCCAGTTAGCCAGGCTTGGTGAGTATTATGCCCGGGCCATTCACGAACATTACGGGGATGATTTTGATGTATTGTTCGGACCGGCATATAAGGGCATTCCGCTGAGTGTTGCCACTACCATGGCATTTTCCAAACTGTACGGCAAAGAAATCCGCTACTGCTCAAACCGCAAGGAGATAAAAGACCATGGAGATGTGGGAATCCTTCTTGGAAGCAAAATTAAGGACGGAGATAAAGTGGTGATTATTGAAGATGTAACCACTTCCGGCAAGTCCATTGCGGAGACGTTCCCGATTATCCAGTCCCAGGGCGACGTGAAGATACTGGGGTTGATGGTATCCCTGAACCGAATGGAAAAGGGGTTGGAGAGCGATAAGAGTGCGCTGGATGAGATACAGGAAAAATATGGCTTTGGAGCCCATGCCATTGTTTCCATGGATGATGTGGTAGAGCATTTGTACAACAAAGAAGTACAGGGCAGAGTATTGATAGATGATGCTTTGAAGGCTTCGATTGATGCGTATTTTGACCAATATGGGGCAAAATAACAAACAGGATTCAGGCACAGGATTATAGGATAATATCGAAAGGCGAGGTGTTACGATGGAACAGGAAAAGTTATACAAAACTATGAAGTCTGCAGGAACAACAAATCTGGTTTTGGGTATTATTACAATTCTTATCGGTATTGCAACGGGTGTTGTAATGATTGTAAAAGGTGCTAAATTACTGGCCCATATGTCAGATTTGCTCTTTTAAGGCAGAAAATTATGACCTGCATCTGCGGACGGGAAGAGATACGTAGGCTTTTACAGGTGAAATGTTATGTGAAATGAAATCTGTTGGTATTGTAAAAATGCACAAAGGTTGTAATAATCTTTGTGCGTTTTTACGTCTTTACAAATTACCATTGTCTCTGTATGATGTAGGACATGGGATATAATTCCGGGCAGGCGCAGGGCCCAGGATACGAGAATCTTTCTATCTACAATAAAATGGCTCGCGGGAGTATGACAATGCTTGATTATGCAGTGGCAAAGCGGACCGTGTTTATTCTAATCTCTTTCATGGAGATTCATGTTTTCAGATATTTCGGTATCCCTGTATATCAATTGACGCAGGACCGGGTGTGTGCACCCTTTTTACTCTATAGAAAATTTTTCCGAATTTCCTATAGAGTAAAAATCCCTCCGGGAAGGATGCGCGCTCGCGCGAACAGGAAGATGTCGCTTTTGCGACCGCGCTCGATGCGAGAGTTTCGCAAGCGAAACTCTCTTTGGCATGCAAATTTTCGGTTCGGCAGACAAAAACAGGAGGTTCTAAATTGAAAATTGCATTTTGGAGTAATTCCAGAGGACAGGCGGGCGTGACGACAAATCTTGCCATTGTCAGCATCCTTCGGGCATTGCGGGGAGAACATCCCTCCATAGTTCTGGAGAATCATTATAATCTTAACAATCTGGAAAATATCTTTTTGAACAAAAATTATGTAGAGGGAATGGTGTGCGAGAAGGAAAATTATATTTTTCATATGGGTTTGGAATATCTTATGAGAAATGTATATAGCACACAGGAGAAGAAAAGTCTTATTCTGCGGGCGGCTATACCCATACTAAATTCCAGGATTTTGTATCTTCC